>JANMVC010000401.1:0-23327 GCA_031392315.1 Pyrinomonadaceae bacterium
ATGGGCCGTGCGCCGCGGCTTCAAACCCTGCTCGACAATCAAGCTGGTAACCGGTGTGGCTGGATTAAACGAAGGCGTCATTGACCAGAGCAATACCGCAAACGTTTCCGACAGTAACCATGACAATTTGACCAAGGCGCTCGCCTATTCCAAAAACGAATACTTCCAACAGGTCGGCAGCCAGGTCGGCTTCGTCAAGATGATCTCGTATTCGCGCCAGCTCGGCCTCGGAGAAAAGACGGGGATCAATTCGCCCAGTGAATTCAAAGGACAGCTGCCATCACCGCACTCAGGCCTGTCAGTCAATCGTATTTACTCACATGGCGACGATTTCAAAGTCACTCCCCTGCAACTCGCGACGCTTGTCTCAGCCATGGCCAATGGCGGCAAGCTGCTGACGCCACGCATCCCTCAAAGCTCACGCGAAGAAGCAGGTTTCAAAGCCAAGGTTCGCCGGGTAGTGAACATTCAAAGCAACACGCTGGCATCGATGGTTCCGGGAATGGTGGGCGCAGTTAACTATGGTTCAGGACGACGCGCGCATCATTCAGGCGCCACCGTTGCAGGCAAGACCGGTACCTGCATCGAACAAGGAACTTGGGTTGGTCTGTTTGCTTCTTACGCGCCTACGGTTAATCCGCGCCTTGCGGTAGTCGTGATCGCCCGCGGCCCAGACGCGCGCGGACACTTTCCCGCCGCCGTCGCCGGTCGCATCTATCGCGACTTGAATGGACGCTTTGGTACGCCCACCTATCTGCCGGTGGCTGCTGCGCGCCGCACGCAGGTGGATGAGAGAGAAGACGTGGCCGCCAACGACGAGGAGCTCGACGAAGAACGCTTCAACAATTCAACTAATCGAGCGGGGGGTTCGGGACGAAAGACCGTCGCCGTTCAAACTCGCGCGACTGAGACAGTGGAGACAATCGATCGTCCGAATAGTTCCGCAAACGGCGTTTCGAGAAACACCGTGAGACGCGTGCTGATGACTATTCCGCACGTGCCTGAGGTTGCTAAGAAGACCACCGAGATGAAGCCGGCGCTGTCGCAAACACGCCCACGCCGCGTCAGCCAGTTATAACTTGCAGTAGTGGCCGCCGGGCTCGGCCGCAAAAAGCAGGACGATCCACGAAAAACACGAAGCAGCACGAACGAGATTTAGGTTCGTGCTGCTTCGTGTCATTTCGTGGATTGTCTTTATGTGATAAGCGGAGCCAATGCGTTTCGCGATTGCCTGACCCGAGTTAGAACAGTCTCAGGTTTTCCGGCTCCGCGATCAGTTCAACCGGCTCCACCATCGATGGCTCATCGTCTTTCGCATAGTTAACCTTTGAACTGACGGGAAAGCTTTTCATCTGCTCCGCTGGATACGGCTTCAGCAATTGCATCAGCTCCTCCGGCCCACTATCGCGCATCCACTTGTCTTGCGCGTCAGGCGCGAGCATGACCGGCATGCGGTCATGAATCGTGGCTAACAACTCATTGGGCGCGGTGGTGATGATCGAACAGGAGTTGATCGGAGCTCCATCTCTTCGCCACGTATCCCAGATGCCGGCAAAGGCAAATTGAGATTCATCCTGCAATTGAAAGTAGTAAGGCTGTTTCGATTTCCCCCGGCGCTTCCATTCGTAAAAACCATCGGCAGGAATCAGGCAGCGACGCCGGTGAAACGACTCGCTGAAACTTCGCTTCAGTTCGAGAGTTTCTGACCGCGCGTTGATGAAACCTTTGGGCTCGTTGCTCCACGACGGTATCAGCCCCCAGACAAATGCCGACAACCGGCGTTCGTCTTCGGATCCAATGAAAGCGAGAATCTCCTGGCTGGGAGCGATGTTGTAACGGGGCACGAGCGTTGGCGCGGGCAATTTGGAGTACGCAGTTTCCGCAAACCCAAGTCGACGAGGAGATTTAAGTGTAAACCGACCACACATTCTTCGTTCCCAACCTTCCGTGACAGTCGTTCCGCTTTTAACACAACCCTATGATTTTGGGGAAACGACCAGATGGAATTTTTGGATCAGGTTGGTGACCGCTCAGTTTCCGAATCCCACTGTGCGGGCTTGAGCGTTGAGGGCCTTGAGTTGAAGCGCATGCAGTCTTTCAACGGGCACGGCAAAACTTAGGTTGTCGATGCTGTTGAAGTACATCGTGGCGATGCCGACAACTTCACCGCGCGCGTCAATCACGGGGCCTCCGCTGCTGCCGGGTGAGATGGCGGCGGTGATCTGCAGCCGCTCGCCCAGGCCGTGGAATTCCCAAAGGAGGCCAGTGGCGCCGCGCGTTACCTTCCAGTGTGATCCCAGCGGGTTGCTGATCACTGTGATCGAAGCGCCTTCAGCCGGCGCGGTCGTCTTCAACGGGAGGACGGTTGGGCGCGACTGCGACGAATCCAGCGAACCCAGTTGCAGCAGGGCGAGGTCGCTCTTTTCATCGGTGACGAGAATTGAAGTTACAGTTGAAGTAACGCGGTCAATAGTTTCGATTCGAACTTGAGCTGCATTCTTGACGACGTGAAAATTAGTGGCGACCTGGTCTGAGTCGATGAAGAAGCCGGTTCCCTGGAGCAGCGGCTTTCCGCAGTTGTCGTAGGTCGTGACGATCACGACGGCTTTTTTGAGCCGGTTGATTTGTTCGGCGGCAGATTCCTGCGCGCTCGTCGGCAGAGCGGCAATCAGAAAAACTACGGCGGCGATAATCGCGGACAAACTTCCAGCTACATGACGGTTTTGCAACGGTCACCCCTTCAGCGCATTTGAACTGCGCCGAGATCTCCAAGTGTTTTACTTTAGGGATATGAGACGTTGATTAACCGCCAGGTTCCAACTTTCGCGTCATTCAAAATGGCACAGTAGGCTAGGCATGGGGCAGTGGCCGACCGTGAGGGAGGGCGTCAACCACAACCAATGCTCTCCCTCACGGTCGGGCCACTGCACCGTCGAAGTGGCCCCTCAGTTCGGTGAGCGATTCGATCAGGATGTCAGGCTCTGACATTTCGAGTTTCCAACTGGTCGGATAATCGCTGCGCACACCCACGGTCAACACGCCCGCGGCTTTGCCCATGGCCATATCTTCCGGCGTGTCGCCCACATAACCAACTTCCGTCGGCCCGCAACCAAGCGAGCGCATGGCGATTTCCAAACCTTCAGGATGCGGTTTGCGATTGGTGATCTGCTCATGACAAACGACTACTGCGAAAAAACCAGCGAGTCCAAGTTCGTCGATTTCACGATTCACCCGGCCGTCATTGCCACTGCTTACGACGCCCAACCGAAAACCCCGGCTCCGAAGCTGGCTGAGCGCATCGCCCGCCCCTGCAATCAGTTGGGCACTCAACTGTGCGTAGTGGTGCGTCCAGAGTTCATCAGCCCGCTGCCAATGTTCCTTCGGCAAACCCAGGCCCTCGTAAACGGATAGCCAGTTTGGAGAATAAACCTCGCGATAGATTTCGTGATCAAAAACAACTCCCAACTCAGCGAAAGCTTTTTCGTAAGCTGTCAGTCCGAGCTGCGCGGAGTCAACTACGGTTCCGTCCCAATCGAAAAGCAGCGTGGTGATTAGCTCTTGGTTCACGGCCATCGGCAGAATCAGTGGTGACGATAAACTTGAAACATCAGGGCTGGATTTGCCGTGCCGGCCAACACGCCCTGGGCAATCTTTAGTTTGGCCATCAGGCGCAATTCAGGCCTCTCCATCTGGCTCGCCAAATTTACCGAGCGGTCGAAGTCCAGCGCCGCGAAGAATCCAGCATTTTGGGCCACGGTGTTGAGCAGCCTTCCGACGTCGCCTTCCCCGCTCATATTCCATTCGCCGTCGCGAATGTATGTGTGCCCAAACCCATCGAGCAGGGTAGACGCCGCCACCAACTCATTAAACCGCGGGATCAACGATTCCATAATTGAAAAGCCGCGGTCACTCTTCAGCGAGCAATACAACATAGCCAGCGCGATTTGCCCTTCGAGTTGGGCCCGGCCCGGCCTGGTTGAATCAATGATCTGGCCCGCCTGACTAAGAAGTCCCAATGCCGCCTTCCGGTCGTTTCTACCAAGCTGCATCGCCACCATCAACAAAAACTGGATACGCTCTTCATTGGTGCGCAGTGCGCTGAGTTCCTGCTGTACTTGAGTCAGTTTTTCCGCGTTGAGCGATTTCCACTCTTGATTGCCCTCAATTTGCGCGAGCATATAGCTGCGCCCTTCCTCATCGGGAAACTCGGAGGCTATCTTGCGCGCCTTGTCTGTGTCGCCCGCAGCCTGCGCCTTCCCCAGCGCCTCCCAATAAGCCTGCCGCTGCATCTCCGGGTACTTCTCTGCCAGCGCCAGAATTTCATCGACTGTTCCCTCTTGGAGCACCTCGCGGACTTCTTCCCAGGTTTCCGGAGACGTGCCTTCCTCAGACTGCGCCCAGCGTTTCAACGGCGCGGCGCGCGTGCCGTGGTATTTCTCGATACGCGAAAACAGCGTACCGACCTCTACACAAATTTGCGGAGGATACTCGGCGGTTGTGTCCGCACAACCATTCTCCAAAGCGGACGCCAACAGCACGCCGAGTAGATCCCGGTAAACCGAATCGTTCGCCTCAGGGGGCTGAAAAGATCGGGCGAGGTTCACGGAAACGGCGATCGCCGTGTAATCCTCCGCCAGGTCCACGTTCTTAAGTTTGTCTACGATCTCCTTGTGAAAAACCTGCGCCGCACTCTGGTCCGTACGCTTTAGTTTAATAAGCACGGACACTAGCTCCGGAGAAAATCCATTGGCCAAAGATTCTCGGCCGAGCTTCAGCGCGATTTGGGGATTCTTAGCAGCAATCTCGCTCGCCAGCCGCAGCTCCAGAGATTTCTGGCCGTCCCTCATTTGATAAGGCAATTCAATGTTTGCGGGAGGCCGGGTTGACTGGAAAAACGCGAGCGTTAATTCAGGATCATGTTTGGCGATCCGACTGAGCGTGTCGCTGCGCAACTGCCAAAAGACCAGCAACGTGTGGTTGCGTGTGCCTTCATCGGAATCCTCGTTATTGAATCCCGCATTAATGTCTTCCCCGACGACAGCGAATAGACTGCGCGCGCGTTTCTCGTCGTGTTTCCAAAGCAGTTCGGCAATATTAGACCGAATGCGCGCGCGGTTTTCAGCCGAACGTAAACTTTCAACCTGCGCTGCAACCGACTCCAACAGGTCGATCGCTTTTCCCCGCAGCGCCGCGGCGGCAGTGTCGTCTGCGCCTCGCGCCGATTCCTGCGACCGTGCGGAAGCGCAAAACACCAGGAGCAAGCACGTCACGCACATGAAAAGTTTTTGATGAGACATAAACAATCTTTCTGAGGAGGTCAGGTTAACCCAGGGGAGATTCTGCAAAGCCACAGCAGGACAGGTTTTCCCGGTTTCTCTACCGTCGAGACGATGGGACAGACAGGAATGCCTGTCCTACTTAGTCTGCAATCATCACTGTCAATTCGCGCAGGGGCGCTGATTGCGAAACGCCATCGGTTGCCGGCTGGTCGCGGTGGACCGGAACATAGAGGATGTCGCGCTGTTGCGGGATAAAGCCGGCTTCGCGGATCAGGTAACGAAGCATCTGCTCGTCAGCGCAGTTGTGGGCGCCGGCCGCTGAAACCACGTTCTCTTCGATCATGATCGAGCCCATGTCATTCGCCCCGAAGCGCAGCGCAACTTGCCCGAGTTTCAATCCCTGCGTCAGCCATGACGACTGAATATTCTCAATGTTGTCCAGAAACAACCGGGACACCGAGAGCATTTTCAGATAATCGACGCCGGTGAGTTCCTCTTTGATTTTCCTGCCCAGCGCAGTGTTCTCGCGCTGAAACGTCCAGGGAATAAAGGCAGTAAACCCACCGGTTTCATCCTGCAAATCGCGAATGCGTTGCAAATGCCTGACGCGATGCGCCACGTTGTCGCCAATGCCAAACATCATGGTGGCGGTCGAGCGAAGTCCAACGCGGTGGACCGCACGCATCACCCCAAGCCACTCATCAGTCGTACACTTCGTTGAAACGCGATTGCGCACCTCGTCGTCGAGGATCTCACCGCCGCCGCCCGGTAGACTGTAAAGTCCGGCTTCTTTCAACCGCCCCATGATCGTTTCGTAATCCAGCCCGGAGATCAGATGGATGTTGTGAATTTCCGGAGGCGAAAAACAATGAAGTTGGAAATTCGGATACTTCGCGTGCAGCGTGCGCAGCAAATCTTCATACCATTCAATGCCGAAGTCGGGATGCAGCCCGCCCTGCATCAGCACTCCAGTGCCGCCCAGCGCGATGGTCTCGTCAATCTTCGCGCAGATTTCGTCCAGGGTGCGCACGTAAGTGTCAGGCGCGCCGGGACGCCGATAGAACGCACAGAAAGTGCAGACTACGTTACAGACGTTGGTGTAATTGATATTGCGATCGATGATGTAGGTGACGATGTTGTCCGGGTGTCTACGCTGACGAATCACGTCTGCGGCAGCGCCGATGGCGGCAATGTCGTGCGACTGGAGTAGCGCGGTGCATTCGTCGGCCGAGACGCGCTCGCCAACTGTCGCCTTTACTAGGATCTCTTTAATCTCAACAGGCATGTCGTTAGTCTATTGGTTGACCAAATCTTAATCAATCACCGGGCTGGCAGCGATACCAAAGGCTGCGCGAGGCGTGACCGAATTTGGCTCAGCTTCGCGGCCTGGCTTGTCTCAGAGTTGGATGAACTGCAGCGGTTTGTTGGCTTCAATCAACCTATGTTTCGCAGCCAGTTCAAAATAAAGCCGCAAGCCTTTTTCCAAGCTCTCGTCAGTCTGAAAAGTAATGTTGTCGGTCAGATATCTGCGAATCTCAGTTCGCGACAGCGGCACTTCCTTTTCATACTGATCGATAATTTCCTCGATTTGGGCCAACCCCTCGTCCCTGGCGCCGACAAAATCTATTCGACTGGTTGCCTTAGCCGTGCTGGCGGAGACCATCCACATTGCAAACACAAAACCGGTGTCGGTGAAACGGTGCCATAAACTCGCAAGATCGAATACATGCAATTCCTGCGGCGGAATTTTCATCCCCGGGTCGCCGATGAGCAATGCGGCATCGTTGCTCTCAAGCATCGCCAGGGCATCAGGAGTCGATGATTTCCACTCCGGTTCAAAACCCAAAAACTCGCGAAAAATTATCCGCACGAGAGCTTGCGAGGTGCGCGACGAAACATCCAGCGCCACCTTGCGGACCTTGCTCAAGTCGTCGTGTTTACTTATCAACACGACGCTGCGCACCGCCGAATGCGAGCCCACACACACTCCCGGAACGATTCGGATATCCGGAATGCGTTGATACTCGATCACAGGGACCAGAGCCGCCTCGACTTTGCCTTGCGAAAGCAGATCCGCGCAGCGTGCCGGCGCGGCATCGGTCACCAATTGCACCTCATCTCGGCGCGTTCCGCTTTGAAAACTCCAAATCAGCGGCGCCGAGTTTAGATAACTCGAAGCAGCCACCCGCGGTCGATTGTCATTTGGGCTGGTAATAGTTTCCTCGCATCAAGTCCGAATGGGAACTCTTCGATGCTAACGAAGTAGTTGGCAAGACCGCAACCCGTCTTTCAGAAACTCGGCGGATTGTTTAAAGTGTCGCGAGTCAAAAACCATGATGCGGCCCACTTGATTACCGAAAGTTAATCTCGCAAGGGAGCCGCTGGGAGGGAGCGAAACAGATGGAAATTTACGATGTCAGCGTGCCGCTTTCCCACGCGACGCCCACCTACCCCAGCGATCCGGGAATCAAGATCGAAGATTGGCGGGCGCTGGCGAAAGGCGACAGCGCAAACGTTTCCTTGCTGCACTTCGGCTTGCATTCCGGCACCCACGTCGATGCTCCGGCCCACTTCATTGAAGGCGGAGCTAAAGTAAGCTCTTTGCCGCTCGATAGTCTTATCGGAGAAGCTCAGGTGGTTGAGGCTCCTGACGACCTCGCGGTGATCAGTGCCGGTTTAGTCGCCGCAAAGTGTGTTCGAGGTTCGCAAAGAATCCTTTTCAAGACTCGCAACTCCACCTTCTGGAACAATCCGCAGCAAGGTTTTCGCACGGATTACACTTACATACACCCTGATGCCGCCAAGCTCCTGGTTGAATTGGGGGTCAAGCTGGTGGGCATCGACTATCTGTCCGTTGAACAATTCGAGTCGGAGACGTTTGAGACTCACCACGCACTGCTGGCGAATGACGTCGTGATTCTTGAGGGTTTAGACTTGCGCGCGGTCCCGGCTGGACACTATGAACTGTTTTGCCTCCCGCTAAAGATCGAAGAGGGCAGCGGCGATGGCGCGCCGGCCCGAGTGATCCTGCGCACCTTGAGCTAAACAACAGAGCCGGTTGGGCCGTATAGAACATCATGGCGCGAAGATCTGACAACGATTATCAGGAGCGTGTGTTTCGCATCGTCAGATCGATTCCGCGCGGACGCGTAATGACCTACGGTCAGATCGCCGAGATTCTGGGTGAGGGCTACACCCCGCGGACGGTCGGATTTGTAATGCACGCTTCAAACGACAAGACTCCCTGGCACCGAGTGGTCAACGCGCAAGGCGGCTGCTCGACTCGCGGGATAGTCCTGCCACACGACAAGCAACAGCGAATGCTGGAAGCGGAGGGCGTCAACTTTAACAAAACCGGGCGATGCGAGCTGCAGACGTATCTCTGGATTCCCCCAGAGCCCAAGGGCAAGAAGAAGGCGCGGTCAAAAGAAACTACTCTATTCAGGAAGCAACGTTCCTCCAAAGGAGAAGTATGAACAGAGATCCCCTCGAACAAAGAACGCCATATGCGGTGAGTCCACCTCGCTATTCCGTCTCGCATCAAATGGTAACCACCGCTTTTGAGTTACCAAACTTCCGCATCACGCAAAACCTCGGGGTGGTCCGCGGAATCGTCGTCCGCTCGCGAAATATTTTCGCCACCATCGGCGCCGGCCTGCAAACCATCGTGGGCGGAAACATTACGGTGTGGACAAAGCTTTGCGAGGACACGCGCTCTGACGCCTTCGAGATCATGATCCAGCATGCGACGGAAATCGGCGCGAATGCGATTGTCGGCGCTCGCTACGATGCGACTGAGGTTTCCGCGGGCGTCACCGAGGTGCTCGCCTACGGCACAGCGGTGATCGTGGAGCCAGCGGACGGTGAGACGAGTTACCGATCATGACAGAAGCCAAGGTACTCAAACGGCTTGAGAAGGCATTGGACTCGGTTCCCTACGCGAAGCTGCTGGGCCTGGAGCTTGAGAGCGTCGGCAGCGGGACCGCTACTCTGGCGCTAAATGTCCGCGCAGAGTTGACTCAAAATCAGGGAATAGTCCATGGCGGCGTAGTCGCCTCGTTGATTGATACGGCCACTGCTTTCGCCATTCTGACGGTTCTCGCCACGAAAGAACGGGTCACTACCGTGGACCTGACCATCAGCTATCTCCGGCCAGTGAGCAGCGGCAGGTTTCGAGCTGTCGCCAAAGTCGTCCGAGCTGGCCGGCGGCTATTCGTAGTCTCTGCCGAAGTCTTCGACCAAGACGGAACGCTTGCATCTACAGCACTTAGCACCTATATTAAGGTCTAGTTTGGGTTCACCTCACGTTCCCGAGAATTCCGGTAGACAGCAAGAGTTTATCTATGTAAAATGTTTTTGGCCTTCCGTGCGGGTGCCAGACGGCACACGTTATCTCTCGACAGTCTCCGACAGCCGCCCTTCTGGTTAATCCAGTTCCTATGTATTCCCTTTATCATGCGTTGCTTGCTCAGCACCCTCGGCAATTATTGCCTGTCCGTTGCGCAGGATCGACTATAGCCCAGCTTCATCGCTACTTTGAGGATGTTGTTCTCGAAAACAACCTCGGTGCGCTGGTGGTTGAAAGCTTGCCTGGCGTCCCTGACAGACCCTCGCGGGACGCTGCTCGCCTGAAAGAACTCGATCAAGTTGCCAAAAATCTTTTCCTCTGGTTGAGCCCTCAGGATTCACTTTCCAGCCTGATGCTGAACCGAGGCAAAGAGAATACTAATGCCGTGGTCTTTGAACACGATGATCAGGACCAGAATAATGAACGCTTCGTCGTAATTGCTGATGCCCGCTTCTCGGCCCTGCTCGCTTCTGTGCACAACCCTGAAGAAGATGGCTCGCGAGACATGGTCGTCTGGACTTTCGAGCCCGACGTGGTCTACTCAGCTCTGGAGTATTTGATGGCGCGGGTTACGGCCGAACAACCGTTCCACTCAAAAGCCTTTGCCAGCGCCGTGCGCGTTTCGATGCCCAAGGCCACTTCGCTGCAACTAACGCTGGGCGTCACAACTAAATTGGCTCGCCTTCTGCAGGAGCAGGCGGAACGCGAAATCGCGGTCAACCGGCTGGCTACTGCGATTAGAAACTCTCTCGAACTGGATAGCGTTTTGCAGACTGCTGCCAACGAAGTCGGGCGGGCGCTCAACGTGCATTCTTGTGCGGTTAAAGTTGAAGGTGCCCTGGTGGGCCACGAGATGACAAAGTTTCATCTGCGCCCTGATGCAGTTAGCGATGAAGCTACGGAAGTACTATTGCGCGACGTGGACGCGATTAGCTATCGGCTCTCCAATTCCCCGCAGTCATACGTGGTCGATGGCGACCACTCGCAGTCAACTCCAGTGCTTTCCGATGCCGTGGTGCCACTGATTTACCAGGGCAGCTTTGTGGGTCTCTTAATGGTGCGGTCCGATGATGACTCGCGAGTCTGGGCCGATAATGAGTTGCTGCTGTTGCACACGGTAGCGGATCAGCTTGCCGTCGCTGTCAATCAGGCGCATCTGTTTGCGCAGATGCAGCAGCAAGCCCTGACTGACGGATTGACCGGATGCTACAACCGGCGTTCGTTTGAGTTGCAACTCGAGCGTGATCTCCATCTCGCGACCCGGATGCGCCAGCCTCTTTCCTTAGTCATGCTCGATCTCGATCACTTCAAACAGATTAACGATCAAGCCGGACACGAAGCGGGCGACGTAGCCCTGCGCATGTTGGCTGACACTCTGCGCGCGGAATTGCGCGCGGTGGATACTGCCGCGCGGTTTGGCGGTGATGAGTTTGTGTTGATTCTCCCTCAGGCCAATCAAGAAGGAGCTGAACTCGTTGCTGAACGTGTGCGCAAGCGGATCGAGGACACTGTGGTGCCGGGCTTTGGCCAGGTAACCGCATCATTCGGTGTCGCAACCTTCCCCACACACGCTTCGTCGCGCGACACGTTGGTAGTGGCCGCCGACCGCGCGCTTTATAACTCCAAGAATGCCGGACGCAATCGCATTAGTTTCCCCGTCGAAGATCCAGAGCAAGCGTTCCCAATTCTCATCGAGAATGGTGAACGAAGCATAGATTTGACCGAAGCGCTGCAAAGACTCTAGTCGCCATCCATCCACGCCGCCTCAACAACTAGTTCGCCTTCCCTTCTGGTGTCCTGACGCGAAATCGCGCATCATAACGCTTCGCTGTTTAGCTGAAGGTTGTGAAGCTTTGCCGTATTTCCGCGCATGGACGATCTACGAAAATTCGGGCGCTACTTTCTTCCCTACAAAGCGTCGCTGACGGTTGGCATCATCTGCATCTTAGCCAGCGTCGTTTTCAACGTTTACATTCCTTTGATTGTCGGCCAGGCCTTTGACGCAAACTGGACCGAGGTTTCCTGGACGCGCTTGACGATTTCCGCAACGCAGATCCTCGGGGCGAGTCTGGTTAGCGGAGTCTTCCTTTATCTTCAGCGCCGGATACTGATCGGGATGTCGCGTAAGATAGAGTACGATCTGCTTCAGGACGTTTACGGACACCTCATCAATCAGCCTCAATCGTTTTATCACGAGCATCGCATCGGCGACTTGATGGCCCGCGCCACCAACGATCTGGCTGCCGTCAGACAACTGGCCGGACCGATGATCATGTATTCGTTACAGACCGTTTTCGTGGTGCTCATCATTCTTCCGCTACTGTTTGCGATCCATGTTCGCCTCACGTTGCTGTTGCTGATCACGATGCCGCTGGTCTCCTTCACGGTTAAGTATTTTGGCCAGCAGGTTCACGTACGGTTCGAAAAGATTCAGGACTTCTTTTCGCAAATTACGGCACGGGCTCAGGAAAACTTTACCGGCGTCCGCGTAGTGAGGGCGTATGCACAGGAAGGTGCTGAGATCGCGGCCTTCAATGAACTCAACTGGCAATACGCGCAGAAGAATCTAAGTCTCGTCAAAATCGATGCCTTGATGCGGCCGCTGATGACGTTTCTTATTGGCATGGGCTTCGTGTTAATCACCTGGGCCGGTGTGCCGATGGCCATCCGCGGCGAAATCACCCTCGGGGAATTTGCCGTCTTCAATCTGTATCTGCTGCGGCTGATCTGGCCGCTGATTGCCCTGGGCTACGTGGTGAATCTTTATCAGCGAGGCACCGCGAGCCTGAAAAGGATGAACGCCATCCTCGCGGTCCAGCCGACAATCATCGACGCGCCGGGCGTAGAATCCCAGCCTCCAATTGCCGGCTCGATTGAATTTCGCGATCTCACTTTTGCTTACCACCTTTCTGATCAACCCGTGCTCGGCAACATCAACCTCAATATTCCCGCTGGGCGCAGCGTGGCATTTGTGGGGCGCACTGGCAGCGGAAAGTCGACGCTGATTAACTTGCTCCCGCGGGTGTCGGAGGCGCCGCCGGACACGATCTTCGTCGATGGCATTTCAGTTCGTGATTATCCGTTGGCACAGTTGCGCTCCAGCATAGGCTATGTGCCGCAAGAGACATTTTTGTTCAGCGACTCGCTCGCCGAAAACATCGCCTTCGGTGTGGAAAACGCTTCACGTGCCGAGATTGAGTGGGCTGCCGAAGTGGCCGGACTAACCGAGGACATCGAGGGTTTCCCAGATGGATTCGACACGCTGGTAGGTGAGCGAGGCATCACGCTTTCGGGCGGCCAGAAACAGCGCACGGCAATCGCACGGGCGATCTTGCGCCAACCGAAGATTCTGATCCTGGACGACGCGCTCTCGTCTGTTGACACCTACACCGAAGAAAAGATTCTGGGCCAACTACGCGGCGTGATGCGTGGACGCACCAGCCTGATCGTTTCGCATCGCATTTCCACCGTGCGCGACGCCGATCTGATTTGTGTGCTGGACGAGGGACGCATCATTGAACGCGGCACTCACGTCGAACTACTGGAGCGCGGCGGCGAATATGCAGCGTTGTATGAAAGACAACTTCTGGAAGAGGAACTGGCGGCAACGTAAGGCGGTGGCTGCCAAATTAAGCATCATGGAAATCGACATCGGTAAGCGACAGCAAACGTTAATGGTCCTTTGGTTTGCGATGCTCATGAACATGGGCATCCTCTTCGTGGTCGCTTTCATGGCGGCGCCGGAAGCCCGCAGCGAAGCCAACTCAACCAGTTCGTTCTTAACCTTCGCGCTCGCTGCTCTGGGCACTTTCCTGGTAGTGATTTCGTTTGCGGCGAAACGCAAGTTTCTCCAACGCTCAGTCGACCGGCAGGATGTCAGCCTGGTCCAGAAGGGTTTAGTCATCGCTTGGGCCATCTGCGAGGTGAGCGCGCTGATTGGTTTGTTGGAACGATTTCTGATTGGCAATCGCGACTACTTCGTTTTGTTTCTGCTGGCCGCGGTTGGCATCGCTCTCCACTTTCCGCGGCCTGACTACTTAAAGTCAGCAAGCTACAAAACACCATCAATGGGCAGCTTCTGAATACTTAATGTCCACTGCAGTCAAACAATTTCACGAAGAAGAGGCAATCGGAAAGACTTACGACTTTCAGGTTGCTCGCCGGCTCCTGCGCTATCTGCGCCCTTACTTGCGCCTGCTAATTCCGGCGCTGCTGCTGACCTTATTGCTCAATTTGTTAGGAACGCTGCAACCAATCTTCACGAAGTATGCGATCGACTGGCACATCATCCCGCGCAAGTATGAAGGTCTGGGCCTGCTGGTTGGTCTCTACACCGGGGTGCAAGTCTTTCGCCTCGCCTTTTCATATTTTCAGGCGCTCCTGCTCAACACTGTCGGCCAGCACGTAATGTTTGACATGCGGCGCGAGCTTTACGACAAGCTGCAACATCAGGAAGTTGCCTACTACGATCGCAATCCAGTGGGCCGGATCATGACGCGCCTCACCAGCGACGTTGATTCGCTTAACGAACTCTTCACCGCCGGCATCACCGATCTGCTCGGCGACCTGGTTATGATCGTGGCAATCATCAGCGTCATGCTCTGGATGGACGTGCGGCTGACTCTGGTGGTGCTGTTAACTGTGCCCATGCTCTTTGCGGCCACCACCTGGTTTCGCAAGGGAGCCCGCAAAGGTTTGGACCTCGTGCGCACGCGGCTCGCGCGCATCAATTCGTTTTTGCAGGAACATTTTGCCGGCGCGCAGACAGTGCAAATATTTAACGCCGAGCCAAAATCGTTGCGCAAGTTTGAGGGGATTGGCTCAAACTATCGCAAGGCCAACATCGATACAATTTTCTACTTCGCGATCTTCTTTCCGATAGTTGACTTCATCGCCGCCGTGGGCACCGCGTTGATCATCTGGTACGGCGGCTATCGACTGATGCAAAACACGCCGGGACACACAGTGCTCACGGTCGGCGGGTTGTTTGCGTTTATTCAGTATTCCAGTTTTCTGTTTCAACCGATCAGGGATATTTCCGACAAGTACGGCATTCTTCAGGGCGCCGTCATCGCTTCGCATCGAATCTTCAAGACACTCGATCTACCGCTGGCGATTACCACTCCGGAACGTCCTTTAAAATCTTCGCGAGCGCAGGGGCACATCGAGTTTGAGAATGTTTGGTTTGCTTACAAAGACGAAGACTGGATCCTCAAGAACGTTTCGTTCAAGGTCGAACCGGGACAGTCGATTGCCCTGGTGGGCCACACGGGTTCCGGCAAAACCACGATTACCAATTTATTGATGCGCTTATATGAGGTGCAGCAAGGTCGCATTCTGCTGGATGGCGTGGACATTCGCGATTGGGATCTGGAGTCGTTACGAAAAAACTTTGCCGTCGTGCTGCAGGATGTTTTTCTCTTTAGCGGCACCGTTGAAAGCAACATACGGCTGGGACGCGAGGATATTTCTGACGAGCGTGTGAAGTGGGCAGCCCAGGAAGTGCACGCCGATCGCTTCATCGAGCGTTTGCCCGAAGTCTACAAGGCGGAGGTCAGAGAACGCGGCGCCGGATTTTCCGTGGGCCAGAAGCAATTGATCTCGTTTGCGCGCGCCCTGGCTTTCGATCCGGCCCTACTAATACTCGACGAAGCGACCAGTTCGATTGATACCGAAACCGAGCAACTGATCCAGCGGGCCATCGAACGCGTCATGCTTGACCGCACCTCGATCGTGGTCGCTCATCGACTCTCGACAGTGCAACGCGCCAATCGCATCATCGTGCTGCATCACGGCGAGATTCGCGAGCAGGGTACACATCTGGAGTTGCTCGCCCAACATGGCCTTTATTGGAAGCTATACAAACTTCAGTATGCCGACAGCGCCCAACCAGAAAAGGCTGCGCTGCCACCAGACGAAGAACCCGCAGTTCAAGCTGCGGGCGAGTTGCAGCTTAGCGAGTGAGAAGTTTTTGTTTTTTAGCAAGGTTTTGTCGAGTCGTTTTTCGACTGAGTACAATTCAGTTGAGCTATTCAACGAGCCTGCGGAGCAGGCGAAAGCATAAAGCCCAGGGTGGAGCGAAGCGGAACCCTGGGTTGCCGCAGCAAGAATTCGCCAAGCCGTGAAACGGGCGACAGAAGGGTTGCGAAATTTCTGCCGCCCGCTTCGCGGGCTTCCTGAAGCGTTTAAATCAAGCCGTTATTTGGTTACGACCACAGCAAAAGGAGAGACTATGAAACTAGCAGCGACGGTTAGAGCAGGTTTTTTTTTACTATTTCTTCTAACCATATTAGTCGTCACACCTCTCGCCACATCGCAAGTGGCGCCAGCCGCTGGTCCGCGGTTCGCAATCTCCTTCCCTGCGTCTGGGAACAGCGCACCTATCGATGGTCGCTTGCTGTTGCTCGTCTCGAAGGACAACTCCAAAGAGCCGCGCCTTCAGATCAGCGAAGATCTGACCACGCAGCAGGTGTTTGGCATCGACGTTGATGGGCTAAAACCGGGACAGGAAACAATGGTTGACGCGGGCGCGTTTGGTTATCCGGTTCGTTCGCTTTCCGAGTTAAAACCAGGAGACTATTGGGTCCAGGGTCTGCTGCACCGTTATGAAACCTTCCGGAGATCAGACGGCCATAACGTGAAACTGCCGATGGACCGCGGCGAAGGGCAACAGTGGAACCGCGCGCCGGGGAATCTCTACAGCACACCGCAAAAAATCACCGTTGATGGTCGCAAGGCGCGGACGTTCAAGATCACTCTCGACAAAATAATTCCCCCCATCGATCCACCGAAAGATACGAAGTACATCAAACACATAAAATTTCAGAGCAAGTTGTTGACGAAGTTCTGGGGCCGGCCCATGTACCTCGGCGCAAACATCTTGCTGCCCGAGGGTTTCGATAGTCATCCAAACGCGCGCTACCCACTGGTTATTTTCCACGGCCACTTCCCTGCCGACTTCGGCGGCTTTCGTGAAACTCCGCCCGATCCGAATCTGAAACCTGAATACAGCGAGCGTTTTCATCTCGCCGGCTACAACCGAATCCAGCAGGAGGAGGCACATCAGTTTTACAAAGACTGGACCGGCCCGGACTTCCCCCGCATGATCATCATCGAGATTCAACATGCGAACCCCTATTACGACGACTCCTATGCGGTGAACTCGGAAAACCTCGGGCCATACGGCGACGCGATCACCTACGAGTTGATTCCGCACATTGAGAAAGAGTTTCGCGGTATCGGCAAAGGCTGGGCGCGTTTCATGTATTGCGGCTCGACCGGCGGTTGGGAAGCGCTCGCAGCGCAAATCTTTTATCCGGATGAATACAACGGCGCCTGGGGCGCGTGTCCCGATCCGATCGACTTCCGCGCGTACACAGTCGTCAATATCTACGATCACAAAAACGCTTACTATGCCGACGCACCCTGGAAACACATTGCGCGTCCCGGCAAGCGAAACTATCTGGGCGAAGTCTCAGCCACTGTCGAGGACCAAAACCACATGGAACTCGCGCTCGGCACGAAGAGCCGTTCGGGAGGACAGTTTGATATCTGGGAGGCTGTCTATTCACCCGTCGGGAAAGATGGATACCCGAAACCGATCTGGGATAAGCTGACCGGCAAGATCGATCACAAGGTGGCGGACTACTGGCGCGAGAATTACGACCTGACTCACATTCTTCGCCGCGACTGGAAAAAGCTGGGGCCGAAACTCGAAGGCAAGCTTCACATCTACGTTGGCGAAGCCGACAATTACTATCTGAACAACGCCGTCTACCTGGCCGAAGATTTTCTGAAGTCGACTAAGAATCCGCATTACGGCGGTGAAGTTGACTATGAACCGCGCGCCGAACATTGTTGGAATGGCGATCACACGCGACCGAATGCAATCTCGCGGCTGCGTTACCATCAGTTTTACGCGCCGAAGATCCTGGCGCGAATTTTGAAGTCGGCGCCCAAAGGCGCAGACCTAACAAGCTGGCGATATTAGTAGGACAGACATTCCTGTCTGTCCGCTGTTGACGGGGACAGGCAGGGACGCCTGTCTTACGATGAGGAGAGTGAAAGATGCAAAGAATTCTGGCGACGACGTTGTTGCTGTTGGTCATAACTTCATTCGTTTGTGGCCAAAGTAAGAATCGAAGCCGCGCCTGGTTAAACGGAACATGGGAAGGCACTGGTTACCAAATAGACAACAACGAGCTCTGGACCATGCTGCTCACGGTCAAGGGCAATCGTTATCGGATCGAATATCCATCGCTGAAGTGCGTTGGCCGATGGCGGCCGATCAAGATTACGCGCAGCGCCGCCAGGTTTAGAGAGGTGTTAACGAGCGGAGCGGATGTGTGTTCGAACAATGGCAAGGTGGTCGTTCAGCGACTGAGCCGTAGGCAAATCGCCTTTCGTTACATTAATCAGGGAGAGAACGACGTGACGTCGTCTGCAATTCTCAATCGCAAGAAGTGATTTGTCAGAACCGCCTGCGTCAGCGGGCGGCCCAACTCGGTCTCAGTGCATTTGAAATCAATAGTGACCGCCACTAACGCAGGCGGTTCTGACAAGATTGGCTCGCTATCGTCAAAGTGCTGACGAGCATGGACATCAACGCCTACCTGGATCGAATTAACTACCACGGCTCGCTCGCGCCCAGCGCCGAGACGCTGCGCGATTTACAGGTCGCGCATCTGCTTTCAGTTCCGTTTGAGAACCTGAGCATTCACTCTGGTGAACCCATCGTCCTCGACGACGCCGCGCTATTTCAGAAAGTAGTTCAACGGCGCCGCGGGGGTTTTTGTTATGAACTCAATGGTCTCTTTGCGGCGTTGCTGCGGAGTTTAGGTTTCAAGGTTGAGATGCTCTCGGCAGGCGTTGCCAATGCAGCCGGAGAGTTTGGACCAGACTTCGATCACATGACGCTGTTGGTGACGCTTGAAGCGCGTTGGCTGGTGGACGTCGGCTTCGGCGATTCATTTCGCGAACCGCTTCGGCTTGACGAACGCGGCGTGCAGACGCAAGCCGAGCGAGACTACCGCCTTGCCACCGAGGCCGCCCATCTTGTGCTAATGCAACGCGAAGCCGGCGGGGATTGGAAGGCCCAGTATCGCTTCACGCTCCAACCGCACGTTTACGCCGACTACGCGGCGATGTGCCACTACCATCAGACCTCGCCAGATTCCCACTTCACCAAAGCTCCGCTCTGCTCGCTGGCAACAGGAGATGGCCGCGTGACGCTCAGCGGCATGCGCCTTATTGCAACTACCAAACTAGGACGGGAAGAAGTCTCGGTGGCGAATAACGCGGAGTATGCGCAACGGCTTAGCGAACACTTTGGCATTAAGATGAATTAGTGACGGGAAGCTGTCAGAACCGCCTGCGGAACCGGGCTGTTTTCATCCCCTTCCCTTTGGGAAGGGGAAAGAGGGGAAGGGTCTTAGCCAAGCGTAAGCCCCTCTCCCTTCCCTCTCCCAAAGGAGAGGGTGATGTATTTGTTCTGACTGTGTTTTCACACAGGCTCGGTAGCGGGCGGGCCTGTATTTCTTCAAGTGTGGGTGAGGAAACGTGGGCCCGCCCGCTACCGCAGGCGGTTCTGACTAGTCGCCATCTGATTTCGCTTCGAGTGGCAAACCGGCTTTCTCCCAGGCTTCGAATCCAATGAACAGCGGGTGGACGTTTTTATAGCCACGATTCGCAAGTTCAATTGCCACCTGAGCGCTCGAGGCTTCGTGAGCGCAAGTGCAATATGTGATCACCGTGCGGTCATGGGGAATCTCGGACAGGTGTTGTTCAACTTCATCTGCGGGTACGCGAATGGCGCCGGGCAGTTTGCTTTCCGCTTCGGCCCAGGCTTCCGCGTTTCGCGCATCGACGAAAGTAAACTGCTCGCCACGATTCATTCGTTCGCTGATTTCGTCAATCGTTACCCTGGTGGCTTCCATTTCTGCCTCCTAACATCCTTGTCTTGGTCGCAGGGACAGGCAAGAATGCCTGTCCTACTTCCCTCATGCCAGATCAAACAATAATATTTCAGACGGCTCGCGCGCGGCGATCTTCAGGTCCGACTCGTCACTGACAGCCGCGCCGTCTCCCTGTTGCAGCTCAGTATTATTAATCGTCACTGATCCCGCAGCCACCTGTATCCACGCATGCCGGCCGCGCTCCAGAGGATGCGCCACTTCGCTATCCTGATCCAGCACTGACGCATACACCCGCGCGTCCTGATTGATCTTCACCGCGCCTTCGCTGCCTTCAGGTGAAATAATCAACCGCATGCGATTACGCTTTTCCTCAGCGGGAAACTTCTTCTCTTCATAGTCAGGCTCAATGCCTTCTTTGGCCGGCAGGATCCAAATCTGTAGTAAGTGGACCCGTTCGTCGCTCGAAGGATTTGCTTCGCTATGCGTTACTCCTGTTCCCGCGCTCATGCGTTGCACATCGCCCGGACGAATAATCGATCCGTTGCCCATGCTGTCGCGATGTTGCAGCGCACCCTCGATGATGTAGGTGAAAATCTCCATGTCGCGATGGCCGTGCCGGGGAAATCCGCGTCCGGGTGCCACGATGTCTTCATTGATTACACGCAGGGAACGAAAACTCATGTGGCTCGGGTCGTAGTAATCTCCGAATGAGAAGGTGTGATAAGTGTTGAGCCAGCCGAAATCGAAGTGGCCACGCTCTGCTGCTTTGCGAACTTTAATCATGGAATCCTCTTGTCAGAACCGCCTGCGTTAGCGGGCGGGACCAACTCGGTCTCTCAGGCATTTGAAATAGTGACCGCCCGCTACCGGCGGTTCTGACAGCAACTATCTGTCCGACGCTACCATAAAAATCTCCGCCAGCACATTCAACCCCTGCGCGTCGTCGTCATCAAATCTATCCAACTGCGGACTGTCGAGATCGAGTACGCCGATCAACTGCTGGTCTCTAATCAATGGCACCACTATCTCCGAATTTGACTTGCTGTCGCAAGCGATGTGGCCGGGAAACTCGTGGACATTCGCGACCACCACAGTTTGCCGAATCTCGGCCGCCGTGCCACAGACACCTTTGCCCAACGCAATCCGCACGCAGGCAGGTTCACCCTGAAACGGTCCCAACACCAACTCGCCTTCCTTGTACAAATAGAACCCCGCCCAATTCAGATCCAGCAACGAATGGTAAAGCAATGATGAGAGGTTGGCGGCATTCGCGATGAAATCATGCTCGCCTTCGAGAAGGCTGCGCAATTGCAACGCCAGATTTAAATACACCTCCGCCTTGGATCCGGTTTCTTGTTTTGCAAGCTGGAACGTCATCCGTTGTCCTATCGTCTCATCGAGGGCGACGACGCATGCGACTTACCGCAAAGAGCGCGAAGGATTCGCAAAGGCGCGCAAAGGTCCAGGCACGCCTTTGCGATCTTAGCGTCAATCTTTGCGTTCTTTGCGGTTAACTTCTTCGCTTCCTCCCTTACCCTCTGAAGGCCGAATGCTAATCACCACCGATTTCGAAACTGGCGTATTACTCTTGTCAGCCACGCTGCGCACCGGCACCAGCACGTTTGTCTCCGGAAAATAGGTCGCCGCCGAGCGCCGCGGAATACTATAAGGCACGACGGCAAAGCGACGCGCCACCCGCACCTCACCTTCAAAATGGCTGAAGAGATCTACGAGCTGGCCTTTCTGCAACCCTGCTTCGCGGATATCGTCCACATTTAGAAAAATCACGCGCCGGCCGTTGTAAATACCGCGATAGCGATCGTCCAGCCCATAGATGGAAGTGTTGAATTGGTCGTGCGTCCGAATGGTCATCATCAAAAATTGACCCGGCTGCAAATCATGACTCGGCAGTGGGTGGACCGTGAACATTGCGCGGCCGCTTGGTGTTTTAAATATTCGTTCGCGCGGCGCACTCGGCAGATGGAAGCCGCCGGGGACGCGCACACGATTGTTGTAGTCATCAAATCCCGGCACGACGCGCGAGATGTGTTCGCGAATGCGATCATAGTTTGCGACTAACTCGTGCCAGATAACACAGGAGCGTTCGCCCAGGGTCGCAGTCGCGAGGCGAGCAACGATCGCCGGCTCGCTCAACAGATGTTCCGACGCAGGCTGTAACGACCCGCGTGATGCTTGCACCACCGCCATCGAATTCTCAGTCGTGACAAACTGCGGGCCGGAAGCCTGCAAATCAATTTCAGTCCGTCCCAAACACGGCAGGATCAGCGCCTGCACGCCCGTAACCAAATGCGCGCGATTAAGTTTTGTCGAAACCTGAACGGTCAGCCGGCAGCTTCGTAGCGCATCGGCTGTGTATTCCGTGTCCGGAGTGGCCGAAAGAAAATTGCCGCCCAATGCAAAAAAGACCTTTGCCTTGCCTGCGTGCATGGCTTGGATCGCATTTACCGTGTCGTACCCATGACGAAACGGCGGCTCGAATCCAAACTCTCTTCCCAAACTCTCAAGAAATGCATCAGGCGGTCTTTCCCAAATTCCCATCGTGCGATCGCCCTGAACGTTGCTGTGCCCACGGACCGGACAAAGCCCGGCGCCCGGTTTCCCGATCTGGCCACGCAACAACATCAGGTTGACGATCTCCTGAATGTTGGCCACCGCGTTCTTGTGTTGCGTCAAACCCATGGCCCAACAAAAGATGGTGCGCTCGGATTCAATGAAGATTCTTGCAGCTTCCTCGATCAGTTCTCTGGAAATTCCCGACTGCTCCACAAGCTGATCCCACTCGACAGTCCGCAGAGCAGCGATGAAGTCATCAAACCCGCCTGTGTGCTGTTGAATAAACTCGTGATCGAAAACCGGCAGCGCGGCGTGCTCCTCCGCCGCCAGCACTGCCTTCGCGATTCCTTTCAACAACGCGACATCGCCATTGATGCGTACCTGCAGAAACAGATCCGAGAGTGCCGTGCCGCCGCGCAGCAATCCCAAGACATCCTGCGGATGCTTAAACTGCGTCATGCCAACTTCGGGCAGCGGATTGATGTGGATCAACTTGCAGCCATTCTTCTTCGCCTGCTCGAGCGCGCTCAACATGCGTGGGTGATTCGTGCCGGGATTTTGTCCGATGACGAATATGGCAGTCGCGAGATTGAAGTCTTCGAGTGTGACGGTGCCTTTGCCCACGCCGATAGTTTCACCCAACGCCGAACCGCTCGACTCGTGGCACATGTTTGAGCAATCGGGCAGGTTGTTTGTGCCAAACTGCCTGACGAAGAGTTGGTAAAGAAATGCCGCTTCGTTGCTGGTGCGGCCCGAAGTGTAGAAGATTGCTTCGTCGGGATGCGTGAGCGAGTTTAATTCGCTGGCGACTAGAGCAAACGCGTCGTCCCAACTGATTTCTTCATAGTGGGTCGCGCCTTCGCGCAGGATCATGGGATGGGTGAGGCGCCCCTGTTTACCGAGCCAGTGGTCGGATTGGAGTGACAGATCGGCGACGCTCCACTCGTGAAAAAACTCCGGCGTCAGCCGCTTGGTCTTCGCTTCGTCAGCGACGTGCTTGGCTCCGTTTTCACAAAACTCAAAGTGGGAACGCTCGTCGTCGGGCTCGGGCCAGGCGCAGCCGGGACAATCAAAGCCGTCCTTCTGATTGAGTTTCAGCAAGGTCCGAACTCCACGCCCCACACCCATTTCGGCCCACACAGTCTTAGCAGTAGCAGCGATTGAGGGAATGCCGCCAGCGGCCTTGCTCATTGGTTCAATTTGAATCAGCGA
>JANMVC010000499.1:0-10561 GCA_031392315.1 Pyrinomonadaceae bacterium
CGTTATCCGCGTTAAGCCGCGGCTAATTATTCTCCGGCGCGTTATCGAGCTGATCTGAGCACAGGCGTACAGAGTACAAGCTTTAGCTTGCGTCTTCATCACAATCCAAATGAGCGTTGATCCCAACATTGCAAGCTAAAGCTCGTACTCTATTCGCCTGGGCTCAATCCGATGTTAACTGGCGTTAACGAGGTGGTGCTCTAAACACCTGCCGGCAAACTCTGCTAATATCCGTTCCTGATTTCAATCCAACCACTCGAAGGAATTTCCACAAGATGCAGCAGCGATCCCGACTAACTAATCCACGCACACGTTCAACCGCGCTCGCGCTCCTGATGTTCATCACGATTGGGCTCGTGCCGCTCCAGGTTTTCGGCGACGAGGGCATGTTGATGCCGGACAAGATCGTCCAACTGCCGTGGGATAAGTTAAAGAAGCGCGGCCTGAAGATTCCCTTCACCGATATTTACAATCCCGCCGGAGTTAGTCTTAAGGATGCGGTCGTGATCGTCGGCGGAGGAACCGGCGAATTCGTTTCCGCCGAAGGCTTGTTGCTAACGAATCATCACGTGGCCTTCGACGCGCTGGTGGCCGCGTCGAGTCAAACGAAGAATTTTGGAATAGACGGCTTCACCGCCAGGACGCGTGCTGAAGAAATGCCGGCCAAAGGGTACACAGTCACCATCACGCAGGACCTAAAAGACGTCACCAGCGAAATCCTGAGTGGTATCTCCGAAAGCACATCGCCGGCAGACCGCACCCGCGCCATTCAGACCAAAACTCAGGAAATGGTAAACGCCGGCTCAAACGAAGCTGACGGAATCAGCGTGAGCGTGTTGCCGATGAATGAGGGACTCACTTACTACAAGTTCACTTACCTCGAGCTTTCTGACGTACGCATCGTCTACGCGCCGCCGAAATCTATCGGTTACTTCGGTGGCGATCCCGACAATTTTGAGTGGCCGCGCCATTGTGGCGACTTCACTTTCATGCGCGCTTACGTTGGTCCAAACGGTAAGCCGGCCGAATACTCGACAGCAAACGTACCCTACAAGCCAAAGAAGTTTCTGGCGCTGTCCCTGGGCGGCATCAAGGAGGGCGACTTTGCGATGGTGATGGGCTATCCCGGTTCGACGCGTCGTTATCGCGAGAGCTATTCCGTCGCTTACAACCAGGATATTGCCATGCCTTTCAACAGCGACGTCTATGAGCGCCAGATCGAAGCACTCGAAGACGCCGGCAAAAAAGATCCGGCTCTGCGCGTCAGCCTGCAAAGCACAATCTTCGGACTCAGCAATGAGCTGAAAAACCTGCGCGGGTCTGTCACGGCAATGCGTCGGGCAAACGTCGTGGATAAGAAACGCGCGCAGGAAGCAGAGTTCACCAGTTGGGTCAACTCCGATCCTGCTCGCAAAGCAAAGTACGGCGAAGTGTTGCCGGCACTGGAAAAAGCGTATCAGGGATTAACGCCGATGGCGGCGCACGATCTGCTGGTTCCCCAACTCCTAAACTCGAGCGACCTAATCGCGATTGCCTCTTTCGCGCGACGCGCTGCGGCTGACAAACAGAAGCCGGAGGGCGAACGCAATCCGGCGCTGGGCGAGCGCGGTATCGCGCGAGTGCGCGCTCAAATTCCCGGGATACTCGCGGGACGTAATCTGACTGTGGAGCGCGATCTGCTGATCTATCTGTTGCGGCGTACGGATGAACTTCCCGCTAATCAAAAAATCGAGGCGATCGAAAAGCGTTTTGGCCAACTGAAGGGCGAAGCACGCCGGCGCGCGGAGGAGGATCTAGCCCGCGAAATAGTCGACAGCAAACGCTACTCAACCGCCGACAGTCTCTCCGGTTTGATGGATCTTTCCCTTACTCAACAAACTGATTTGCGCGACCCACTATTGGACTTCGCGGCTGAACTGAGCGGCGAGTTTGCGCGTACTCAACCACGCCAGCAAATCTTCAATGCCACCGTCTCCCGTTGGCGTCCCTTGCTGGTCCGGGCGATGAGCGAGATGCGTGCAATGAAGCCTTACCCTGACGCGAACCGCACCTTGCGATTCAGCTATGGCGAGGTCAAAGGTTACGTACCACACGATGGGGCCATCTACTTGCCCTTCACGACGCTCACGGGTGTGATCGACAAAGATACCGGTCGCGAACCGTTTGACGTGCCGGAGAAGCTCAAGCAACTCTATCGCGCGCGCGACTTTGGTCCATACGCTGCGATTGGCGGCGCGGATGTGCCCGTTGATTTTCTTGCAACCACCGACATCATCGGCGGCAATTCAGGTTCGCCCATCATGAACGGACGCGGGGAGCAAGTGGGAATTGTTTTTGACGGTAACTACGAAGGACTGGGCAACGACTTTTTCTACAACGAGTCGAAAGGCCGGACCATCTCGGTCGATATTCGTTACGTACTTTTTCTGTTGGACAAATTTGGCGGCGCGGGTTATCTGCTGAAGGAATTGGACATCAGGAATGCGCCAGCAAGTCTTCGTCGCGCCGCATGATCGAAGAGAACAATAACGAGAAGTCCTTCGGCAGGAACAAGGGTCTGAGGCAGGGAGCGCAGGCATCTTGCCTGCCGACTCTGTGATCACCAACGCTGGGGCAAACAGGAAAGTCTGCGCTCCCAGCCAAGGGTCACGCTGGCCTCGAAGGTTGAAATTGGCGCGTGATTTTCCAGAAAAGCGCAAAATCCATAGGAAATTGCGGTTTTTTCTACTTGACAGGTTCCGAGGCTTTCGCTTAGTATGCGCCCCGTTCGCAAGGGTTCTAGAGTTAATCACCCACAAAGGTTTTCCGTACTGCAAGCTTTACAGCAATGAGTTTTTGTTCGCCCCCGTAAGTATGTGCATGATGAATCGCGCTCCAGGCGCTTTTCACCATGCATTTTTTGTTGGTTGTGTGTTTCCGAAAGCGCCCATCAAAAAGCGCGTCCGGCTCACAAGCATTAACCTCAGGTCGGCGCAAAGTAGAATAAACTTCAGTTTGTAAATCCAGACTAAAGCGACGCTGCTCTCGCCCGTTTTACCGAATCGTTAGGAGGATTCGTTGTTATGTCTAGAATAACCGGTAAGGTCAAGTGGTTTAACAATTCGAAGGGTTATGGCTTCATCGAGCAGCCTGGCTCCTCCGACATCTTCGTTCACTACAGCGCCATTCAGGGCGACGGCTTCAAGACTCTCGAAGAGGGCCAGGAAGTTGAATTCGAAGTTACCCAGGGTCCGAAAGGACCACAGGCAGAAGCGGTAACGAAGGTGTAGTCTCCCCCGGCTTGCTTTGGCAACGCCACTGACCGCTTCCGGTCTTCCGGTCCGGTAAGCGCATAAAGAAAAAAGCAACTCCGCTACGTCGGGGTTGCTTTTTTTCTTTTTGGAGATTCGATCGACAAAACGCGATCCACGAAAACACACTAACCAACACGAAAGCCTGTTAGTGACATTTGGTGGTTATTCGTGGATCGTTTGATGTCCGGTGAAACTCACCAATGGGCAAGTGTCAGGTGCTGGGATATCTCTCAATCGCGTTCGCCTCTGGCTTTGAAACTTACGTGACCGCTTTCGACATCGATTGAGAATGAAACTCGTTCGCAGCCCAGCCGTTCTTTCAATCCATCAGCTTGCGAGGCGATCAGCCGATGGAACCGGGGAAACGAAAAATCTTCAGTCGGCTCACCACACGCTTTTTTCGCTTCCAGCAAAGTGCTGTAGAGGTTCTTCACCAACTCCACATCTTTGTGCGCGTCTTGGCAAACGAAGCTGGTTTTCTCAAATGCCGCTACCGCTTTCTGCTTGGCGCTGGCTCTCGCGGTCGCCCCAGCGTCGCGGCCTTCCTCCCGACCCTGCATGGTCCGGCGCCAGAGATCGCGGAAGGCGTTGTAGCGCGCCGCCAGCGAGTTGTAGCGATACCGATGCGCGAAGTTCATAGTGCGATCGTCGCCGAGGCGTTTTATCTGTGTTTCGACGCGGCCTTTGGTGTCATATGGCGGACGCTTCGCGGCGCCGTTGAAAAACTGATCGAATTCGATCTTCAGCCGCCGAATGTCTTCTTCGAGACGCGTCAACTGTTCGTCTGGCGTGGGCTCATATTCCCCCACGGCAAACTTATTTTTGTTTCTGGCTCTTAATTGAGTGCGGAAAAGCTTATTGTTATTACTTTGGGCCACTGCTCTGATTCTCCTTACAGGCGGGACGGAAAGGCGGGATGCGTGCGCTAGAGGCGGAAACGCAGCTATCCTGAGTCTAGGTGTTTCAAAACCCTCGTGTCAACAACTACTTCAAAATGTCCGATAAGCTTCAGCTTTGTCGGACAATTGGTTTGCTCGCGACGCCAAGTGCCAGCTATTCTGAAACACAGAAACCAAGCCATGACCAATCAAACAGCTACGAAAACTGCGACCCTGCGCGCCATCCCGTCAATAGATCAGCTCCTCCGCACCGATGTGGCGGCGCGGCTGCGCGCTGCGGTAGGACTCGCCCATCTAACCACCCTTGCGCGGGAAGTCACCGAAGAAATGCGTGTCCAGGTGCAGTCTGACGGCTTGCTCGAAGATTCGAAGGAGACGCTTTTGGCTGTGGCAGCAGGGCGGATTGATGAACTCTGCCGGGGTGAATCGCAAGCTCGTCTTCGGCGCGTGATCAATGCCACGGGCGTAATCGTGCATACGAATCTGGGCCGCGCACCACTTTCGGCAGCCGCCCGCCAAGCGGTCCTGCAAGCCTCCGGGTATTGCAAACTTGAATACGATCCTGCTACCGGCTCGCGGGGTAAACGCGGCGGCCACACAGAAGAACTTCTGACCCAACTAACCGGCGCCGAAGCCGCTCTCGTGGTCAACAATTGCGCAGCAGCGGCGTTGTTAATTTTGACTGTGCTTGCGGGAGACGGCGAAACGATCCTTTCACGCGGTGAGTTGGTGGAAATTGGCGGCGACTTCCGCGTGCCCGATGTGATGGCAAACTCCGGCACGCTCATGGTTGAAGTAGGGACGACCAACAGAACCAGCCTCGAAGATTACCGGCGCGCAGTTAACGCGCGCACCCGTCTCGTGATGAAGGTCCATCCTTCAAACTACCGCATCATCGGATTCACGGCCGCGCCCGAAATATCCAAACTTGCATCGCTGGCCCACGAATCAGGACTGCTCTTGTATGAGGATGCTGGTTCGGGTGTGCTCAATGATCTGAGTCAATATGGAATCGATGACGAACCAATCATCAGCGAGTCCGTAGCTGCCGGCGCTGACGTGATTTCGTTTAGCGGCGACAAGCTGCTCGGCGCAACTCAAGCCGGCCTAATTGTGGGGCGTCGGGAGATTATTGATCGACTGCGCAAGCATTCGCTCTATCGCGCGTTGCGAGCCGATAAGCTTTGCCTGGCCGCGCTGGAAGCCACGCTCGAAGCGCATCGACGCGGGGCCATCGAAGAGATTCCGGTGCTGCGGATGCTGGCCATAACCCCCTCGGCGATCGAGAAACGAGCGCAGAACCTCATAGGACAGTTGCTGAAAACCGACGCCGTGCTCTCGGCCACGATCGTCCCGGGGCAGTCAGCCGTCGGCGGCGGTTCCGGCCCCAACGTCCACCCGGAAACATTTCTGATTGCACTCAAACACGTCAGCCTCAAAGCGGATGAACTCGAGGAGAAACTCCGGCTTTCCTCGCCCGCTGTAATCTCACGCATCGCAGACGGCGCCGTCTTGCTCGACCTGCGAACGGTGGCCGACGACGAGGAAACCGAATTGCTCGGCGCGCTCGCCGCATTGAAGATTTGATGGATAGCGTTCCGCACTCACGGTTGAAACTAGCCAGCGTAATCACCTTAACTACTGATTCCAAGGTTTTACTGGCATTTTCAACACCGAAACCTGTATAATCCGACCTGCTCCTGCTAACCATGCCTTAGGAGCTGACAACCCGCCTCAAGTTTTCTCCCAACCCTTTTTCCAGACAGTCCCAGATTTGGCACGTTTTCCCTATTCTCAATCGCTCCTAACGTCGTTCGCTGCCGCCTCGGTCGCGACGGTGTTGGTCTCTGCCTTGTGGCTGATGGGCTTTCTACAGCCACTCCAAAACGCGTTTGTTGTCCTTCCCAGGAATAGTGGCGGGCAACTCTCACGCCCGAGCTTTTGGCTAGGCTCGCTGCTGATCGGCATCTTTTCTGTGGCCGTCGCGTTTGCCGTTGCCAGGTTTGGGGGCCGCGGTGTATTTCCATTTCTGAGCGGCGGCTTGCTGTTGGCTGCCGCACTCAGTTTCGTTGTCTCAAAGTTCCTTGGCCTCGACCTGTTATTTGTCCCAGTAGCACTGGCGGCTTTGATCGCCGCGCTCATGGCGCAGACCAACCGGCTTCGCCGCCAAGACATGGGACTAACCGAAAAACTGATGGAGTCTTCATCGCGCATGGGCTCGCTGCAAACTGACGATGCCGAACAAAGGCTGCTCAGTGGCTTGAAGTTGATCGAGACCGTGCTCTCCCCAATCGAGGCAGTTGTCTTTCGTCGCGACGCGTTGGGCCATCTCGTTTCATCTGCCCGCTTGCGTTCTGCTAATTCCAGTTCGCCGGAGACGGGACGCAACTCAGCCTGGCGCGACGGCGTCAGCCTATGTGAACGAGCGATGGCGGCTGGTGAAATCCTAGTGGAGAAATCAGATAACGCGGAGCTCGAACAGACATCTGCAAACATTGCGCTGCCGCTGCGCCACGAAGGCCGCACTGTCGGCGCGATGCTGCTGCGGACGGCCAGGGGATTTGACGAAGAGGATCGCGCGCTGTTGACCGCCGTCGGCGGCCAAATGGCCCGCAATCTCCAAAGAGAAGAAGTTCACGCGTCGTCAGGCCAGTCGCAGCCGCTCGCGTTCTTCTCGGCCCGGGCCGCAGAACAAAAGTTGCAGTCGCTTTACGTGCTCAACGGCGCCATGCTCGAACAAAGCGTGGGAGTCAACGCGCTCGCCGAAGTGGTTGACGGCGTGGCGCTCGCATATCTCGACGGCCGCATTGCGCATGTCAACAAACCGCTGCTCGCCCTGGTGGGACTGACAGAAGCGGCAGTCTCAAATATTAGCTTTCTTGAACTGTTGGACCACTTTCGTACCGGCGTGTTTGACGAACCGGCGATAGCGGTGCGCCGGGTTTTGCAAACCGGCGAAGCCTATGAACGCGAGCTTCCCCTGGGAGACCGCAACGAAACTTACGGTCTGCGCATTTCGCTCGTGCTGAGCCGAAGCAACGGAAGTTCACAACCGCTCTGCCTGGCTTTGGTAGTCAGGGATTTGACGCGTCTTAAAGAGTTTGAGCAGTTGAAGAGCGACATGATTTCGCTGATGTCGCACGAACTACGGACGCCCCTCACCAGCATCAACGGCTTCGCTGAATTGTTGACGACTGACGATACACTTCCGGAGCAAGCCAGAGAGTTTGTGACTATCATCGCGAATGAAGCGCAGCGCATGTCGCGGATGATCAATACATTTCTTACCGTCGCGCAACTTGAGCGCAAGGACCGTCAGGAAGTCTTGAAGATTCCCCTGCGGCTGGATGAAGTGGTGAAGGAAACGATAGCCAGCATGCAACCTGTCGCTAAGAAACGTCGCATCCGCCTGGTTGAGCAACCAACCCAAAGGCTGCCTCCCGTCGCGGCCGACAAGAGCATGATTACGCAGGCCATCAAAAATCTGGTGGGCAACGCGATTAAGTACAGCCCCGAACGGACCACGATCACCGTGTCCACGATGCTTGAGGCTGATGCCGTCAGGCTTTGTGTAGAAGATCGCGGTTACGGAATTCCGGCGGAGTCGAAAGACCGCGTTTGGGAAAAGTTTTATCGCGTCGTCCGCGAAGGTGAAGACAAGGATGAAGAGTCAACCGGACTGGGACTTTCATTCGTGCGCGAGGTGGTCGAGCAACATGGCGGCGTGGTGGATCTTGAGTCGGAAGTAGGACGAGGATCGAAGTTCAGTTTTACTCTTCCCAGACTCTAGACATCATTAGAAAGCGCTTTAGACGTGTGGATGTTGAGAACATAGATCTTCATCCCAGGATCGTAGAACAATTGCCACGAAAGATTCATCCCGTGATTCACGTTCTGAAGCAACTGGACGAGAGCTTGCCTGGCCTTTCGGCTTCTCGCTCCGTGTTCGACTTTATGCTGCAAAAATAAATTAAGAGGAATTGTTCCTACCATCACGCGTGTTTGAGTTGCTTTACTAACGGCGGCACACACAGCCTCAAGCGCTTGTAGACCATTCCGTTCCTTTGGGGGTAGTGTTATCACGGCATCCAGCACCGATTTGTGAGCAGCTAACTTCCCTGAGCTAGCTTTGATTGCGGTGGGAATTACATGAATAATATTGTCGCCTTTCTCCATTCGGAATTTACCACCGTTCGCGCTGGCTGCTTGAGCAATCAGCAACTGCTGCACAACAACTCCAGGATCACGCGGTAACTTTGTTTGGCTCCTGTCATCGTAGTCAAAACTCAGTGCTCCTCCTTTAGGAACGAGTACCTTCGGTGCGCGCCCCCTTGGATATTTGTGCAAATCCCTGCGGACCTTCTCAGTGACGTCAGCTATGTCATCGGCATGGACATAACGCGGATCCTCGTAAGTAATGACCCAGCCATACTTGGCCTCAAGGATCATAATCGCCTTGGCCACTGGACGCCCATCCTGCACAGAAATATTAATCTTGTTAACTCGTTGCGGAACGTTCTCAGGGAGTTCGAGTCGCGAAGCAGCAAATCCCGGCATGATGACGAGCCGGAATACCGCGATGGATAGCACTATTAGCAAACAAGCCTGGCTTCGGCCCGCGTCGCGAGGAACCCGATTCGCTTTCATAATTCTTTTCCAAAACCGCTATCAGTTCTTACCATGCTGAACTCCGCACGCTCCTGTTGTAACTTGGGCATGATGACTCATTCGGTCGATCCAGGCTCTATGGCCAAGTCTTCTCTGCCGTCGCTCCGTCGCGGATACTTGTTATTGTCGTCGTTCCAATCACATATCCGAGCGTGTTGGTTCTGTAGGTAAGAGGATTGCCTGAGGGACAACTAATTACCATCCTTTGTGGGACAGTAACGCTACAGGGCTCCCGCCCCTGCGTGCGATAGTAGGTTACGGCGCTTGAGCTTAAACCCACATAATCAAATTCCCACTTATTAGCGGATGTCACCGTCCACGATCCCCCGGTAATGGCGGTCTGCGGAGCAACCGCCGGAGGCGCGAACCAATCAAGCCAAAAGAGTGAAAAGCTCTCAGTGATGTCAAAGGGCTAAGTGATCGGAACCCTTCCTAACCCTTGAGTTCGAGACCCCATTCCTAAACGCGCCTCACTGATTAACGTGTTCGATTCTTTAACCCCCCCTAGTAGAGTGGAGCTACCTTCAGAACCTGATGGTTACCTCGTTTCTTTCGCCGCAATGTATCTCCCTGTAATCCCAAATGTCGGTTCCCCTCGAAACGGCAATGGTATTGAGCGCCGCGCGCATCGTGCCTCCTTTGAACCGCACAAAAAACTCCGTCGGGCTAGGTGAGTACATAATAATAGTAAGCCCTCCGCTAAAGTGAAGATTAGCCATTGCTTCTGTCACTTCGGTTCGCATCATTAGTTGATTCAGTGCGTCTAATGATGATTTGGTCTTGAGGTTAAACTCGCCAATATGAGTTTGCAGCAATAGTGGCTCACCGCTCGTCGGCAGCAGGTTTATGGCGCCATCTTGCGTTTCCCATCGGTAATTTGTGTCCGCCGCAACGATGTCATTGAGAACCTCGCCCAACAGTTGTCCCTGAGGTTTCCACTTCTTCTTAAGGGTTTGTTCTTGACAGCCGATGATGTTGACCATACCCCCAGCTGCACGCGTTTGATTGAGGCTCGCATGAAAGGCCTCAGGCGTGTTGAGAGACCTGTCGTGGTCCGTAAAAACTACGCGCTCCAATACATTTGGCAGGGCATTCGTCTGGGTCGTTTTAGACTGCGCAAAAAGAGCGCCGGCTAGCAACACGTTGACAGTGCAGATAATAAGAAGCCTCATTTTGTCACGTCCTGACTCATTGAGTAAACGTTATGTCCACGAATTTGGAACCCGAATTTGTTCGGCCCGTACTAATTGCGTTCTGGCTGCTTAGCACCCAGGCATAGCCCTGTGTGGCCAGAGCGACGGTGAAGGTCTGCGTAAATGTTGCCGTAAACGGCGGCGGGCAACCAGGACTATAATTATAGCCGACGGTGTCGGGAAACCCGCCGTGGCTCATGCCTACACTAGTCTCCGAAGGCTGCGTGTCTGCAGGTCCGCTGTAACTGGATACACCTTCCGAAATGATACCGTTCGTATCGATTGGAGCACCTTCCTGATCCAGGAGCGTGTATTGCAGCAATCGCTTCACCCCGCAACCTCCTGGCTGGTCTATCAACCCACTAACACTATCTCGTCGAAGGCTCGTGGGCACTTGCACGAAGAAGCTCGCGCTGTTGCTGGTTTTGCCACTTCTGGTCACCGTTACGCCGTGATGGCCCGGCGTGGCATTTGACGCAACAGTCAAGGTTACGGAGAGGCTTGTAGA
>JANMVC010000513.1:0-4327 GCA_031392315.1 Pyrinomonadaceae bacterium
GCGCGGGCGCTGGGCGAGCGGGGTGTAAAAGGCACCGAGCTGTAGGCGTTGCTCCTCCGTCAATCGTTCCTCGCCGGGTTTGAGTGGGGAAGGCGATGGCCTTGCTTCGGCGAGTGGCATGCCCTGCACGATGTCCGGATCAGTGAGAGAGCCGCGCCCAGTTGGGCGAGCTCCACCAGCGCCGCCGCCGCCTGGTCCACCATCTCCGCCGCCGGGAATTCCAGGAGCCACCTGAAACAGCGGCGCCTGATTGAAATAGATCGGGAGCGTCTCGTCGTAGCCATAAGCGATCGGACTCTTGCGATCGCTAAACGTCGCATTGAAGATCGACCCGCGCGCGTTTAGTAGCCTCGGCTCCTGAATCGAAACACCAGTGGTGATGCCAAAGTCGATCGGAATGCGGGCATTGTTGGCGATGACGATCAACGTGCCGCCATCCTGAACAAACTTCTGCAAGTTCACCACACCGCCGAGTCCCATACCGCCGCGTATGTCATCAGCCTGATCCGGCGAGCCGCCCATGTGGGGCGTCAGCGCCGACTCTTTCCATGGGATAGGAGCGCCGCGCATAGGAATACCGCTAACGATAGACTGCGCCGTGCCGCCGAGCGGCGGAAAAATAATCACGTCATACTTCTCACGCAGGTTTGGCGTGTTTCGAATCACCTGATCGGAAATGTACGCATAGGGAATCTGCAAACGATCAAACTCGATGCGATACCAGCCTTCGTTTTGCGTGTTGGTCCAGGTGTGGAGAATCGCAATGCGCGGCACGGCGAGGTCGTGGGTCTTCACTTCCGGAACCTTGTTCACGCCCAATACGGAAAGGCCCAGCTCCGTCGCTGCGGCGCGCAGGCGTTCGCGCAAATCCGCAGCAGCGTCGCTCTTGATAATGAACGAGCCGGAGTTGAACTGCTCGCTACCAACTTTGAATGCTTCTTCGGCCGTCGCGATTTTCACGTCCTTCAGTCGAAAACGAAGCGTGGCGAGCGTGTTGTCGGTGTTGTGATTGATAACGTAAGCCGCCGGCGTTGCATCCCCGGTCATGTTTCCCACCACTCGCGCGTCGGCCGCCAGCAGAGTCATCGGCGCGGCGAGTACCGACTTGTCGGTAATGCGCGCGGTCTTCACGTTGCGCATGGCGCCAATGGTCCAGCCCGTGTCGTCGTAAGGCCGCGGGTCATTAGCGTTGTAATATTGCGTGTCCAGCATCATGTCGGCCATGCGCGAATAGGGCTGATCCATGCGAACTACGTAGGAGCCGACGGGATACTTCTGGTCTTTAATTACAAAATCCTTAGTCGCGACATGCACTTCAATGCCCATCAGCCGCAGCAGGTTCACCGTCTCCGCGGCTTCCACGGGTCGCGACTGGTTCGCCGTCAGCACATATGCAAACGGGCCTTCGTTCCACGCCTTGTTCACTGAGCGTTTGCTCTTCGTGTAGAAATTTTGCAGGAAGCGCTCTTTGTTATTCGCTACGAAGTTCATGGCCAGCAGGACGCCTGACTGCTGCATGTTGAAGTTGTTGCGCAGCGACCAACGCACGCGGGAATGCGGTGGGTTGGGACGGAACCAATCGCGGGTCGCCTGTTGGTTGACCGTTCGGTCCATCGTGTCCGCGCCGTTGTTGCCAAACGTTTCATAAAAACGCCCGATGGAGTTGTGGCCATTGGCGACATAGAACATGTAGTTTGGCGCCCAGCCGTCGTAAAACCCGTGGGTCCAAACACCCGGCACGCCGCGCTTCGTCATTTCCTCCACCTCGTGATGCGCGAGCAACTGCCACTCGTCAATCGTGATCGGATCGAGCCAGGCGTTGTATGGGCCGGTGCCGGTTGAGGTGTAGAGAAAAGGGACTGACTCGTGCAGGTCGTGCAAAACCTGCGGGTGAAACTCGAGAAACGTCTTCATCATGTTGCGCGTGAGCGCGAGGGCCATGCCGAGGCCGTCGCGGTTGTTGTCGTGCGCGACATACTTGCCCCAGTAGATCAGCGGCGGCGCATTCTTGTCGGGATTGGCCTTGCGATAGTTGTAGAGGTCAACCATGCGATCGCGCCCGTCAACTTCGAGCGTCGGCGTAATCATCACGATCACGTTCTTCCGAATCGCCTGGATGAAAGGCGTTTCCTCGACGGCGAGACGATATGCAAGCTCCATCAACATTTCCGGCGAGCCGGTTTCAGGCGAATGGATCGAACCGCTCGCCCAGTAAAAAACTTTCGCTTCACCAATCAGGCTTTGCGCTTCCGCTTCGTTTGTCTTGCGCGGGTCAGCCAGCCTTGCAGTGATCGCTTTGTAACGATCGAGCTTCGCGAGCGTGGCTTCGTCGCCGACTGCGACCAGGATTTGTTCCTTACCTTCTTCGGAACGTTCCGGCGCGGTGAACACCCGCACACGCGGCGACGTGCGCGCCAATTCGCGATAATAGCGATACTGATCTTTCGTGTAGGTCAGCTTGTTCGGAGTGCCGACGATGTAGCCCAGGACTTTATCGGGCGAAGGCACGCGGTCGGACATGGGCAGGTGGTCCACGAGTTCGGTGCGGAAGTAAGGCTCGGTGGTGTATTCCTTGATCTTGATCGTGTATTCGTTGTCGGTAGCCAGATCCATGACGGGCGGCGCGTTCCTCCGCTGTTGGGCGGTGGCGCTCCCGGCGATGACGAATGTCAGAAAGAGACCGCAGACTAACAACAAAAGGCGTAGACGATTCATAGATTCACTCCGAACTGTAATTTGAAATCAACGGGCGTGGCGCTGGGCATCTTACGAATTGTGAGCGGTAGGCGTAAAGGTGATCAGGACCACTGTGGACAGATTAACAAAACCTAGAGGATGGACTCGGCTGAGGCGTCCAGGCTGGTATTCACGGAATTTGCGCTTCACTTCATCGGCCACAACGAGACTTGTCGGCCGAGTTCTCACTCTTACTCATTCCATTTATCTTGTAAATCGGGTCAATCCTGTCGAAACTATTTCGGCGGCTCGGGCAGGTTCAACGCCGGTTTAGTTTGTCCGCGATGACAGGTGGTGCAATTGACCACCGGGCTTTCGCTCTTCAGATTTTTGATCTGCTTGAGATGCTGACCATTGATCGCTGCGACCATCGCGGCCATGTCGCGCGCAACTTGCTTCGTCGGCTTCTCATCTTTCTCCCACTCGCCCGGAACATGACAGTGCGTGCAGTTCACGCCCAGCGATCTCGAATAACCCATTTCCATGATCCGCAACAAACGCCCCGCGGGAAGTCCTTTGAGTAGCTGGATGTTCTTGAATACTCTTTCAGCCGGCTCGTTTTCTTTTCCGGCGATGCTCTTCCTCAGTTCTGCCAACGCAGCTGACTGATCGAAAGGCTTCTCCGCCTGTTGCGAAGGCGGATTATGGGACGGAGTAGCTGAATTCTGATTCGCTCCCGCACGCGCCGATGTGGGTAATCGATCACCGACGAACCAGGCTGTTGGAAAAACTAACGCTATCGCAAACAGAGCAACGATTCGAACGCGACTTACGCTCTTCATGAGCTTCCTCCTCAATTGTAGCTATTGCTGTGTTGGCAAATGCCAAGCAGGGAGACAGGAGCAAACGGGCGGATTCTAACAGGAATGCCTCGACTTGCACTCGCGAATTACGCCTTTTGTCAGAACCACCTGCGTATGCGGGTGGCGCCTCATGGCAGACCCTGGGTAGTCCTTCCCTGGCTTCGGGTGAGGGCGATTCGCCGGAATGTTTAAACCGAGCGTTGCATCAATAGGTCAGTTTGCGGATCGTCGCCCAACTGAAACACATGCGTTCCGACGTTAACGAAATTCCATTTACTGTAAAACGCCTGGGCCCGAGCGTTATGCTCCCAGACACCGAGCCACATCGCGTCGTAACCAGCCTGACGTGCGTCATCGATGCAAGCCTGCATCAACGCCGCGCCAACACCACTGCCAAGGCTCTCGCGGGAAACATACAGACGTACTAACTCGATTGGTTTGTCGCCGGTCACATCTTCCGGCACATTTCCGGAACGCAGCATGGCATATCCGAGCGCGACTCCGTCAGCTTCAGCAATGTGGAACGAAGAATGAGGGTCAGCCAACTCCGCCGCCTGTTGCTCCGGATTGAACGCCGCGGCGAGATAGTCAGCCATGTTTTCAGGCGAGTTGTCCGGAGCAAACGTCTCTGAGAAGGTCCGCGAGCCAAGTTCAGCCAACAACGCAGCATCATCGTCTTGGCCGCGCCGAATAATGATATTGGGGGTAAGACTTGTTTCCGGTCTCATTAGTGGAAGTGTGACTCAGGAGCGACACCCTCAACGATAAACTTCGCGGCGGTGTCGAAC
>JANMVC010000523.1:0-2193 GCA_031392315.1 Pyrinomonadaceae bacterium
CCACTTTTGAAACTGACCCACTACCCCAAAAGCATTGTATTTTTCCGCGCAATGTAATATGAAGACCCTGCTATCGCTCGCTCGATTGTTTCGGTAACCAGGGCGGAGGTTTCTCGCGCCGTCCTTCAGGGTGCTCACCGCCGAAGGCATCAGTCTTCCCAGCGCGCACCAGGCTCAATCTTCCTTAGTCATTTAGCTCATCCTCAGGAGGCGCCATGGGACTTTTCAACTCCACAATTCTCGATGTGATCATCGGTCTGATCTTCGTCTATCTCCTGCTCTCTATTTTGTGCACCGCTGCAAACGAATGCGTCGCTGCCTTAACCCGCCGGCGCGGGAAGATGCTGAAGAAGGGTATTCAGCAATTGCTCGGAAATCAGCCAGATGGCAGTGATGCGCTATTGAAAGCTTTCAACGAACATCCGCTCATCTCCAGCATGATGCACGACGCCAATCATCCCACGTATCTTGCGCCGCGCACCTTCACGGCCGTAGTCACAGACCTATTGACCGCTGCGCAGCCAGGTTCGATCCAGTTCTCGCATTTGGAAGCTGGCGCTAAGGCTTTGCCGGATGGCGACGTGAAGAAGAGCGTGTTGGCCCTCATCCAACGTTCAAACAATGATCTCGAAACCGCCCAGCGGGCCATCGAAGGCTGGTTCAATGATGCCATGGATCGCGTCACCGGCTGGTATAAGCGGCGAACGCAGGTGTGGACCATCGTAATCGCGGTGGCGCTTACCGTGGTCGCCAATGCCGACACAATCAAAATCACTCGCCAGCTCTGGACTGACCCAGTGCTCCGCGCCGCCGTAGTCGAGGAAGCGAAAGTGAGGGCCCAAAAACCGCGGCCCACGGTTTCGGTGGAGTACAAAGATGAGGACGATCCAACCAACCCCACGGTGACCCGCAATGAAGGCAATCAGCTATCGGGCAAAGAGCGCGAGCTGCTCGGCCAGCTAATTGGCTGGCATGGTCCCTTCCGCGAGGGCCTCGGGTGGAACACATTGCTGGGTTGGTTGCTCACCGCCCTGGCACTCTCGATGGGCGCGCCATTCTGGTTTGATATGTTGAACAAGATTATGAACGTGCGCTTCGCCGGCAAGTCACCGGACGAAAAATCGAAGACTCCGGAAAAATCCGACTCGACAACGCGCGCATAGCAAGGAGATAACCATGCATTCCTATCGACGCTTTCACGCTGTCCTTCTCATAGCCGCATTTTTCTGGTCGCCCTTAGTCTGCCGCGCGGATATCACCGTTGCGCTCACCAAGGGTTTCGTTAAGAAGTACAGAGACAAAGCGACTATCCCTACGACCTTTCGCGTGGATAAAAGCCACGCTTCTCCAAACACCATCGGCACCGGCTCCGAGGATGGCGACATCCACGTAGCGGGCCGCGACAGTGTCGTCAAGTTGCCGATGGTGGCAGAAATCATCAATGGCAAACGCGAGAGCGACACGTTTGCCTTTCTGAAAAGTCTTTCAGCGGGGCAATCGGTTCCGATGGTCGGCGTCTGGCGGCTTTGGTTTGAACATCCCGGTCACGAAGATCAGATCATGGGCCAGACAGTGCCGGCGCCCACAAACACCAATCCTGATCACATCTTTGAGTTTCATCCCGTCGCCTCGTTTGGCGACTTCAACTGTCTCGATTCGTTTGTCCCCATCGAGGATGAGTCTGCCGAGTTTCGCGGTTACCCCGCCGAGAAAGCTTTCACTGCTTACGAAAAACGTCCGGGCACGATAACCACGAGCAACACGGCGATCATGATCACCAGCAACAAGGCTGCCTACAACTACGTGGAGTTTGACATGAAGTTGACCGGCAAACCGAAAGACGTGGGCGACGGCTACATCGTCTTCGCCAATGTTTTCAACGCCGGGGCTCCCGCCAGCGCCGAACCCCTGACTGAGCAGCCGCGCCGGATGATCTTTGTGAAAAACAGCGAACCCGGAAACAAGATTGCCACGATGAAGAAAGGCGACAAACTTCATGTCCTGGGAATTCCGCGCGTGAACCTGAATGAGGTTTATGCACTCGCCACGGGCCTGCAAGGCCATGAGGAATACTCCGAAGGCGGTTTGCCTTACGAGATTATTATTGTTGCGCTGTTGAAGTAACCGTGGGAATCAGGCGCGTTGCCGGAGGTAGGAACGAAGCAGCGGCGGCGTGGCTTTGCGCATCAGCGC
>JANMVC010000549.1:0-1881 GCA_031392315.1 Pyrinomonadaceae bacterium
GGCGAAGTGCTACTCGACCGTCAGCACGCCAAGCAGACGCCGGAACAAATTCTTAGCGAACGGGCCAAGGACAACAGTCAGGGCCTCTTTGGTTTTCTGAAGACAGTCGACAAGAAGTGGTCGGTTACTTACGACGAAACCGACGATAACGCTTCCTACAAAATGAACAACGATCAGGACATGGCCTGGGGCGCGGCCGACGATCGCACGCGCAACTGGCGCGAGATCGATCCCCGACGTCCCGAAGGGCCAATTCCGGTCGAATGTCGCTCTGCCTCATGTGGCACCTGCTGGGTCGGAGTTCTGGGCGGCGCGGAGAAGCTTTCCGACGTGGCTGTGCGCGAGGGCAAGCAGATCAAAGACTTCGGCTACATCGACACGACTGAGCCCAAGCCGCTGATTCGTCTCGCCTGCCAGGCGAAGACCTATGGCGCTGTCTCGATTGTTATCCCGCCGTGGAATGGAGTGTTTGGGAAGTTTCTAAAGTCGGCTAAAGAAACTGAAGCAGACGGGTAACGCCAACAGAGGCACTTCGCGTACGGGCGTATAGAGTACAAGCTTTAGCTTGCTTGGTCGCGAAGAAGCAACCTAAAGGTTGTACTCTATACACCTCTACGTCATGTCCCGATTGAATTCTCATCGTAGCGAAAGCGGAAGCGGTTCCAAGGTCTCGCCGCTGGTTTTTGTCATCGCCGCCGCGCTGCTGTGGAGCACTGGCGGCCTGTTCATCAAGTGGACTTCAATCTCCGGATTGGAGCTCTCGTTTGGTCGCTCACTGTTGGCGGCAATCACAGTTGCCATCTTCACCCGGCATGAAGGGTTCCGCCTCAACAGGGTGACGGCGCTGGCTGCCGTTCTCTACGCTGCGCTGTTATTGCTCTTCGTACTCGCGACTAAAGAAACCACAGCCGCCAATGCTATTTTTCTGCAATACACCGCCCCCGTCTACCTCCTGATTTTTGAGCCGTTGTTCTACAAAGAAAAGTTTCGCCGCCGCGATCTGATTACGGTGACTGCTTGCGTGATTGGGATGTCGCTCTTCTTTGTCGGCAAGCTGCGGCCGCAGGATGTGACCGGCAATCTGCTGGCGCTCGCCTCCGGATTGTGTTTCGCCTGCTACTTTCTATTGCTGCGCCACAAGACCGCCCGCAACGTAAACCGCGCGTCGTCGGTTATCTACGGAAATCTTTTGTTGGTGCTGGTCGCCGCTCCCGCGGGCTTGAAAATTGTGCCGCAACTCTCGTTACACGATGCGGTCAGCGTCGTTTATCTGGGCGTAGTCCAAATCGGTCTGGCCTACACGCTGTTTACCGTGGCGATGGCGCGCGGCGCGCGTTCGCTCGACGCGGGGATTGTTGGCTACATCGAGCCCGTATTGAATCCTATCTGGGTGTTTCTGGTGATAGGCGAGCGGCCGGGGCAGTGGGCGCTGATTGGCGGGGCGATCATCGTGCTGGCGGTCATGGCGCACATGTTCGTCGCAGCTCAACGCGGACGGCGGATGGTTGACCTGTCTTAAAAGTAAGACCCGCTTCAAACTCAACGTTTAGTCTTTCCATCAATCAGCAGCCACGCGCTGGCGCCACTCAGCAACGCCAGGCACATCGACACCAACATCACGCGGCGATAACCTGCCACGAACGATTCATCCACGGCGTCTTTCAGTAATTGTCGCCGGCCAGCTTCTACATCCGGCGGGATTTCCACGCCGGCCAACCTTGTCCGTTGCTCATCTACTGCCTGCTCAACTTCCGGCGGCAGATCGAGCGCGCGCAGACGACGATCGAGCTGGCTATTGAAAGTCTGGAGCATCACTATCCCAAACACGGCGATGGCCAGTAAGCCTGCCGTGCGTGAAACTGCATTGTTAATGCCGGACGC
>JANMVC010000393.1:0-8616 GCA_031392315.1 Pyrinomonadaceae bacterium
CCGCGACGCCTGGACGCGGATCATTGTCGAGAAGCCTTTCGGACACGATCTCGAAAGCGCGCAGACACTCAACCAGGAGCTGGCGAAAGTTTTCGAGGAGAAGCAGGTTTATCGAATTGATCATTACCTGGGCAAGGAGACCGTGCAGAACCTGCTGGCCTTCCGTTTCGCCAACAGCATCTTCGAGCCGCTCTGGAATCGCCAGTACATCGATCACGTCCAGATAACCAACGCCGAGGCGCTTGGTGTCGAAGGCCGCGGCGGTTATTACGAACACGCCGGCGCCTTGCGCGACATGATTCAGAACCATGTGTTTCAGGTTACTTCCCTCATCGCCATGGAACCGCCGGCTTCGCTCTCCGCGAATTCCGTGCGTGACGAAAAGGCGAAGGCCATGCAGTCAGTACGCGCCTTGCCGTTGAACACCATGGACGAATTTGCCGCGCGTGGACAATACGGGGCGGGAACAGTTTTGGGCGACACGGTGCCCGGATACAGAGAAGAACCTGGAGTGGATCCAAATTCTTCGACGGAAACCTTTGCGGCGCTCAAGCTTTATTTTGACAACTGGCGTTGGGCGGGAGTTCCTTTTTATCTGCGCTCGGGGAAGCGACTGCAGAAACACGTCACCGAGATCGCCATCGAGTTTAAGGAAGTGCCACATCGCTTGTTCACTGACTCGGATGCACCGCTGCAACCGAATATTTTGATCATTCGCATCCAACCAAACGAAGGAATCACGCTCCGCTTTGGCGCGAAGCTTCCCGGTCAGGCGATGCGCATTCGCCCTGTCAACATGGATTTCCGATACGGCTCGTCGTTTGGACTGAAGCCGCCGGAAGCTTATGAACGTTTGCTGCTCGACTGTATGTTTGGCGATTCAACGCTCTATGCGAGGCGCGACATGGTAGAGCGCGGATGGGAAATCGTCGCGCCTATACTCGAAGCCTGGCAGCGGCCTGCTGAAGATTTTCCCAACTACGAAGCGGGTACGTGGGGACCGCGCGCGGCCTTCGAGTTGATCGAGCGCGATGGCAGGAAATGGCGGAAATTGTAAATTCCGTCCACTCAACCTCTCGCTGACAGGCGTTTAGAGTACAAGCTTTAGCTTGGTGGACGTTGCAAAACAGCAACCTAAGGGTTGTACTCCAAACACCTGTGCGCTAATTCGAGTTTTCTATCTCAACAACTTTACGTAAGCGACGCAGGTGTCGCTCTTCGCCCGTGAACCGCGCAGTGACAAACGCGCGCACAATATCGAGCGCGAGTTCCACACCCGTAACGCGGGCGCCGAGGCAGAGCACGTTGCAGTCGTCGTGTTCACGAGATTGGTGTGCGGAGTAGGTGTCGCCGCAGAGCGCGGCGCGGATGCCATTGAGCTTGTTGGCGGCAACTGCCGCGCCAACGCCGCTGCCGCAGATGAGGATTCCAATCTCGGCTGCGTTAGCCTGAATGGCGTGGCCAACTTTCAATGCGTAATCCGGATAGTCGTCGGAACGAGAACCGACGTGCGTGCCGAAGTCGACAAGCTCGTGTCCGGCGCCGCGCAGTTCTTCGATCACCAACTCGTTGAGCGGGTAGCCGGCGTGATCAGCGGCGATAGCAATTCGCATAGTCAGCTTATTGAGCGCTCAAGTCACCAGATTCTAACGGCTGGATTCTCCTCGCAAATTGAAAACGAAAACGATCACGCCTGAGAATCTCGATGCGATTCAATGCGAAGAGATCACTGGCGTCCCCGGGCCCGTAGGTGGTTGAGAAAGCTGCGATATGCCCTGCATCGGCAATAATTTGCTGCGCGCGTTTAGTGTAGCGCCCGGCTGGATATGCAAACGTTTGGCATTCTTTCTGTGTCAGTTCCTCTATTTCCCGTTTCGCTTCCTCGACCTCGAGGATGATTTCCTCGCGGGACAGCTCGTGAAGCAGTCGATGGTTTAGTGAATGCGAACCAAACTCTATACCCGCTGCCGACATCTCCTGCACTTGTTTATGCGTTAGATGTTCGCGGACGTTTTCCCCTTCGGCTACAGCTTTCGTCGATCTCTCCCCAAGGCAGGAAGGAACGACAAAAACTGTCGCCACTATTCCAAGCGCTTGCAACACCGGAAATGCATTCGTGTAATTATCCTGCCAGCCATCGTCCAAAGTCACGGCAATTCCTCGTTCCGGAAAGCGATGATGTTCAAGGAAGTAGCCGATGAGACCGGAAGCTGTAAAAAATACGAATCCCCGCTCTCTCAGAAAAACCATCTGCCTGGCAAACCTTCGCGGAGGCGTAAATCCTCCTCGCACCAGCGTGCCGGCTCCGGGCTTATCAATCTTGTGGTATTGAATGACGGGAGGAACTACTGCCGCATGACTTTTGACAAGGTCAGACATTTGATTGCTCAAAGATGCTAACGTCAGAGTCGGCGCGCGTCAGATACCAGTTGCGCGGTTCATAAACTAAGGCCTGTCTCTCGTTCGCGCTAGCCATAAACTGCGGTGAGTTCTTGATTCGCCAGAAGCCAAAGCGCTTGAGACAGCCTTCAACGCGCTCGTCAAGAATATCGGTCACCAGGCTGCCCGCCCGTCGTTTCAGCGCTTGTTGTAATGCCGCGCCAAGAAGACCTTCAATTATTCTGTCGGCAAACTCCGGCTGGTAACAAAAATCCGTAATCGCCGCCTTTGGCGAGACTCCTCTATATTCCGGTTTGCGGAAAAAAAGCACTACGTAACCGACTAACAGCTCGCCTTCATAGTATCCCAGCACTTCAAATTGCTTTCCCGGTTGCCGCCGGAATTGCCAGTCGAGAAACGCTGGTTCGCGTTTCACCGCACAGGGCCATTGGACTGAAGCTCTGCTCCAAAGCTCGGTAAAAGCTCCATCAAACGAGGCGACGGATCTGATCGCTTGATTGCCCCTCGCCACCCGTCGCGCAAGGGTTGCGCGCCAGGGGGCATAGCCGAAATTTGCAAGGATTCGAAGCGGCGCAATCCCGGCAACCTCACTAAACGCGTAGCCCGGAAACAGTAGTTTGTGATAACGATGCAGTCCTCCCAGCGCCTTCCACTTGAGACTGCGAAAAACCGCCGTCGAATTTGCGTTGATGCCGAGCGTGATCATTGTCGGACACCACTCGCGCGCGGCAAGCACTAATCGCTTTCCCAATCCCTGCCCGCGGTAATTTCGATCGACGATGAAGTCCAGTATCCATATAGCACGGGTAATTTCGTCATCCACCTGCAGCTCAACCGGAATGGTTGCCAACTGCCCGATCACGTCAGGGCCGTTTTTCACAACCCAAAGCGGAATGTCGTCAATCGACGTGTAAGGATTTTCCAGGTAGTGCCAGTTCCAGAATCCAGGGTCGCTCTTTCGCGCATCGTCGCTGTACGCGGCGCGAAGGAAGGAAAGCAGCGCTTGCTGATCACACAACTCAAACTGCTTGATTTGAACTTTGTCCGGCATTAGCAAGGAATTGGTAATGTCCAAATACCGGCTGCGCTCAGATTAACTCTCGGGACCGCTTCAAGACGTTGTCCACGTTGAAGCCCAACTCGCGCAGCGCCACATCGCCGGGCGCGGAGGCGCCGAAGCGGTCGAGGCAAATGAAGTCGCCCGCGGGGCCAACGTAGCGGTCCCAACCCTGGCGCACGCCGGCTTCAATGGCGAGGCGGGCGGTCACTGAAGGCGGCAAGACTTCGTTGCGATAGTCTTCCGGCTGTTCGTCAAAAAGTTCGCAGCAGGGCATGGAAACAACGCGCGTGGCCACACCTTCGGCTTGCAGTTTCTCGCGGGCTTCGAGCGCCAGCGAGACTTCCGAGCCGGTGGCGATGATGATCAGTTGCAAATTAACAGTCGGCTCGGATACCCGGTCGCTACCGATCCCGGTTCTGACTTCTTCGCTCGGACTGTGGACTTTGGACCTTGGACTTTGGACCTCGCCGGCTTCGGCGAGGATGTAACCACCGCGACGAAGTCCGGCGGCGGCGGCAAAACGCGTGCGGTCGATCACCGCTACCTTTTGGCGAGTTAACGCCAGGGCGGTGGGCGCCTTCCGCCGCAAGATCGCGATGCGCCAGGCCTCGCTCACCTCAGCCGAATCCGCCGGGCGAATAACAAACAGATTCGGAATCGCACGGAGCGCCGCCACGTGTTCAATGGGTTGGTGCGTTGGGCCGTCTTCGCCGAGTCCGATGGAATCATGTGTGAACACGTAAATCACCTGCACTTCAGAAAGCGCCGCCAGCCGAATCGCCGGACGCATGTAGTCTGAAAATGTAAGAAACGTGCCGGCGTAGGGAATCAAGCCGCCATTCAAGGAGATTCCCGTCAGCGTGGATCCCATCGCGTGCTCGCGCACGCCAAAATGAATTATCCGGCCTTGGTAAGAATCGGCTTCGAAATCTCCGCCTTCCTTGATGTCGGTGTTATTGGAAACGCCGAGGTCCGCCGAGCCGCCAATCAACATTGGCAGATGCGGCGCGAGGGCATTGATCACCTCGCCGCTGGCCACTCGCGTCGCCACCGGCTTCGCATCCTTGAAGTCGGGCAGGTGGCTTTCCCAATTTGCCGGCAGCTCACCTTTCACAGTCGTACTCCATTGCGTTCCGAGTTCAGCGTGCGTCTCCTCGTAATTCTTGACGAGCGTTTTCCATTGCTGCTCCCGTTCGTCGCCGCGCGTGACGGCTTCGCGAAAGTGGGCCAGCGCCTCGTCCGGAACATAAAACTGCTGGTCCTCGGGCCAACCGAGATGCCGCTTAGTCTCCTTCACTGCCTCAGCACCGGGCGCATCGCTGTGGGCCTTGCGCGTGCCCTGCGTCGGCATCCCGAAGCCGATTACCGTCTTTACTGAAATCAGCGAGGGCTTATCGGAGACTGACTGCGCCTCGCGAATCGCGGCCTCGATCGCGTCGAGATCGTTTCCGTCCGCAACTGTCAGCGTGTGCCAGCCGTAAGCTTCAAAACGTTTTGGCACGTCTTCGCTATAGGCAAGACTGGTGAAGCCTTCGATCGTGACGTTGTTGTCGTCATAGAGGTAGATCAGCTTGCCCAGTCTGAGATGGCCCGCTAGCGAGGCCGCTTCGGCTGCTACGCCCTCCATCAAGTCGCCGTCGGAAACGATCGCATAAACGAAATGGTCAATTAACGGAAAGCCGTCCTGGTTAAACTTCGCGCCCAGATGCGCGGCGCCCATGGCCATGCCGACGCCATTCGCAAAGCCCTGGCCGAGCGGGCCGGTGGTAATTTCCACACCTGGCGTCATGCCATATTCCGGATGCCCCGGCGTCTTCGATCCAAACTGGCGAAAGTTTTTTAGTTCGTCGAGCGGAAGATCGTAGCCGGTGAGATACAGCAGCGAGTAGAGCAACATCGAACCGTGTCCCGCCGAGAGCAGAAAGCGATCGCGATTTTCCCATTTCGGATTCTGCGGATTGTGCCGCATGAAGCGCGTCCACAACACATAAGCCATCGGCGCCGCACCGAGTGGCAAGCCCGGATGGCCCGACTCGGCCTTTTGAATCGCGTCGAGCGACAGCGTGCGAATCGTGTTGATGCAAAGTTGATCGAGATCGGGAGTGGGTTTGGAGTTTTCCTGCTGCACTGTGGCGCTCATTTCACCGTCCTGTTGGTGGATTGTTGAATACTATTGTTAATTAATGCTTCGTACATTTGCTGCTGCCGCTCGAGCGCTTTTTGATAAAGCGCATGTCGCGACATGTCGGGTTGGATGATTGCTGCAACGGGCAGCGTGACTTCGTCGATGCTTTGTATTTTGCCCGTCGCTTCCAGCGCAAGCAAGGCGGCGCCGCGCAGCGAAGCCTCTGCGTCCTGGCAAAGCGTCAGACTACGCCCGAGAACGTCTGCCAGAATTTGCTGCCACACCGGCGAAGAACAGAGCGCGTTGCCCGAGGCGACAATCTCGCGACTTCGCAGGGACGTCGTTTCAGGCATCAAGGGTTCGAGCGCTTTCGCAATCAGGGCGAAACGATAGGCGATGGCTTCCATTGCCGCGCGCAGGATTACAATCGGACGAGTTTGCGAACTAAGGCCTGCGATTGCACCGCGCGCTTCGGCGTTCCAGCCCGTGCTTCGTTCACCCGCCCAGAAAGGCAGCACAGTCAGTCCGTGTGCATCCGGCTCCTGGCGTGCCAAATCCATTTCGATCAACTCAGTGCTGGCGTTTGGTAGCAACGTTTCGCGAAACCACTGTAGCAGGCCGCCGCCGTCAGATAACGCGCCGCCAACAATCACACGATTTCTATCGACGCGGTAGCACCACAACTCCGGTGGAATGATCGATGGAGGCTCGCCGGCGTAGGCCATTCGCATCGCGCCTGACGTACCAATCATCAGCGCAACCCGCTCGCGCGAACTACATCCAGCGCCGATGCTGTTGGCCGCGCCATCGCCAATGGCCGGAAACATGCGCGCTTCGCTCAACTGCGGCCAGCGTTCACTGTAGTCGGGCGTCAGACGGTGAAAAGTTCTGCCGGGCGTCGCGATTTTTGGAAGGCTCTCGATTCTAATATCGAGCGCTGCCAAAATTTCTCGATCCCATTCGCAGGTTCGCTGGTTGAGCAGACCCGTCCCGGAAGCCATCGAGACACTGACGGCTGCTTCGCCAAACAAATCCAGCGCGAGAAACTCAGCGAATGAAAGCCAGTTGGCCGTGCGGCCGAAAACTTCCGGCTCCTCATTTCGCAGTCGCAGAATTTTTGCCGGCCAGTAACTCGGGTGCAGGCGGCAGCCAGTGCGCGCGTGAACCTGTTGTTCGTTCAGTTTGGAACGCAACTCAACCACGGCGGTGGCCGCGCGGTTGTCAGCCCAACCGAGCACGGGCGTGGTGGGCCGGCCGGTTTCATCTATTCCCAGCAGGCTATGCCAAAAACAGGAGACCGCAATTAGCTCAATGCGCGCAGTAGCGTCGACAAACTGCGCTTCGAAAAGTGTGGCATCAATTGTTTCGACTACTTGCGAGCGGAGCGCGTCGGCATCGCTGGTGGAGAAATCCATAGCGCCCGGCGCCAAGCGGCTGCTCTTGACGCCTGAACCCGGGATTTCCGCGCCATGCTCATCGAAGAGCGCCGCGCGAATTCCTGAAGTGCCGATATCGAGGGACAACAGCACCGGCGTCTTTGACCCAGCACTCGTCATGATCGAAGCCAACTCCGGCATCGGCTCGAACACGTCGACCACTTGATCCAGCACGTTGCTCATTTTCTTTGTAACGCAAACTGTTAGTTTGCGATTGCGCGATTACACTTAGGTGGAAGGTTACCTTGCCGACGCAAACTTAACGGGGCCCCCGCGCGGGCAGCCCGCGTGGGGTGTCAGCAGTTTGCGTTACAGAAAGCATCGCACGCCCACGCCACAGAGTCCACTATTTGACCGACTTGTAATTCATTGCGACTGTCCTGCTAGAATGTTCGCAATGCACGCTGAAACTCTTCACTGCCCAAATTGCGGCGCCGCGAGTTCGAGCGAAGCTTCGCGGTGCGCGTTTTGTGAGTCACGCCTGGCTACCGTTTCCTGCCCGTCATGCTTCGGGATGATGTTCATTGGCAGCAAACACTGTCCACGTTGCGGCGCAGCAGCAATCGTGCCGGAAAAGGCAAACGCGGCAGCGCGCCCTTGTCCGCGCTGCCAAATAGAAATGAATCCGATTGTGCTTGGAGCGACGCCGCTCAACGAGTGCTCGCGCTGCGAAGGACTTTGGGTCGACATCAGATCGTTTGAAAAAATCTGTGCCGAACGTGAACAGCAGTCAGTGGTGCTGGGCGTTGCTTCGCGCGCGCCCACACAGGGTGTGCGTGAAACCAGCAAGGTGAAGTATGTGCCCTGCCCGGACTGTTCGCAGTTGATGAATAGAATAAACTTTGCGCGCTGCTCTGGGGTGATTGTGGATATTTGCAAGGGCCACGGAACCTGGTTTGATCGTGACGAACTGAGCCGCATTGTGGCATTTATCCGCGGCGGTGGTCTGGAAGCTGCTCGCGAGAGGGACAAGGCCGAGCTTCGCGAAGAACAGCGCCGGCTGCTGGAACAGCAGGCCGCGGCTGAGACGCGGGTTTCGACCCACTTTAGACGCGCAATGGACGACGATCGCCGCATTCCAGCTATTGCCGCTGCTCGGGGACTGCTGAAGTTTTTGATGGACTGAATACCTCATCCGTAGATGCGCAGGTTCAACGAGCCTGCGAAGCAGGCGAAAGCATAAAGCCCAGGGTGGAGCGCAGCGAAACCCTGGGATCCAACCCTCAAATGAAACCAGCCCGCGTCGCGGGCGACAGATTGCCGGTATTGGTAATCTTCTGTCGCCCGTTCCACGGGCTTAGATCTTTTTCCTTCAACTGACCCAGGGTTTCGCTTCGCTCCACCCTGGGCTTTACTCTTCCGCCTGCTCCGCAGGCTCGTTGAATGTTTCACTCTAAACGATGTGGTTGGTTGAGACTGAGCTCGGCGTAATCTGCAGATTAGCAATCTTACCTGACCGTCTTCTTGACCAAACTTACAAAGTCGGCAATGTCTTCTTCCGTGGTATCAAACGAAGTCATCAACCTGATTTCCGACTTCTCTTCATTCCAAATGTAGAAGAAGTATTTCTTCTGCAACAACGGAATGTAACGCCG
>JANMVC010000607.1:0-2167 GCA_031392315.1 Pyrinomonadaceae bacterium
GTTACGAGCATCGGATCGTTGCCCACGAGATCGGGCAAGATCACTTTGATCGCGTGCGAGGTCTTGAGAAAGATGTGGCGGGCCTGGTAAACAACGCCCATACCGCCCTGGCCCAACCGCCGCTCAAGTTGGTAACGAGCGTCAAGTATGGGTTCGCCCTGAAGCGACTGGGTGGTCGCGTCGCCGTCCTGCGGACAGTGGTTGATTTCGTCAGAAAAACAGCGTCGACAGGTTGGGCATTCTTTCATTTAGTGGCTCGTAAATACGCGGAGGCATGACGATGTCGCCGGTGAGTGATTCTAGCGGCAAGACTGGAAGCAAGCAAACACTTAAGGCCGTTAGAGCAATGGGGTTGGTTGAAAACTACGCATCTCATTAACACCTGGCTTCAGCCAGGTGTTGAAGTGGCCTATTGAACCCAAAACCGTTTCAACGGTTTAACTGTGAAACCGTTAAAACGGTTGCGTGAGTCACTGCCGATTGATCACCGCACTGAAGTGCGGTGTTAATGAGACGAAAGTTATCCGCCCAGTTTTGCAGAAAGCATCGGCGTCTTGCGGTGGCCCTTCCGATCCTTACCTGATCACCACATTCACCAGACGCCGGGGCACAACGATGACCTTGACGACCTGGTGACCCGCAATTAGTTCCTTAACCTTCTCATCGTCAAGAGCTGCCGTGCGCAGCTCATCTTCAGTAACTTCCGGCGACGTCAAGAGACGCGAACGCAGTTTCCCGTTGACCTGAATCGGAATCTCCAACTCTTCGCGCCGCGCCAACTCGGCATCAGCCTGCGGCCAACGCGCTGAACCAAGCAGCCCGCCCTGGTGGCCCAGCGACTCCCACATCTCCTCCGCCACATGCGGCGAAAACGGCGCCAGCATGATCACCAGCGACTCCAACGCCTCCCGCACGGCAAACACATCAGCCACTGAAGCGCCGGCTGGTTCGGCATTGAAATCACTCAGCTCATTGAACAATTCCATCAGCGCCGCGACGATCGTGTTCAGATGCAATCCTTCAAAGTCGCTGGTAATCTTCGCGATAGTCTGATGAGTCTTTCGTCGCAACGCACGCGCCTCAGAACTAAACTCCTCCGGCGAACCTGCAGCGGCGGGACCGATCGTCAGCCGTTCCTGCCAGCGACCTACCATCGTGTACACGCGCCGGATGAATCGCACCGCTCCTTCAATTCCCGACTCCAGCCAGCGCAGCTCGTTTTCCACCGGCGCCGCAAACAGAATGAACAGACGCGCCGCGTCCGCGCCAAACGCCTCGATCATCTCGTCAGGATCGACGCCGTTCCCGAGACTCTTCGACATGGCCTTCCACTCGTCAGTTCCCTCGACTTGATTCGTCACCATGCCCTGCGTCAGCAGTCTCTTTACGGGCTCGTCGAAAGAGACGAGACCGATGTCGCGCATAAACTTGTTCCAGAAGCGTGTGTAGATCAGGTGCATCACCGCATGCGAATCGCCGCCGATGTATTGGTCCACGGGCGTCCATTGCGCGGCGAGTTTAGGATCGAAAGGCATCTCTTCGTTGCGTGGATCGCAGTAGCGGAAGAAGTACCAGGACGAATCGACAAACGTGTCCATCGTGTCGGTTTCGCGTTTCGCTGCGCCCCCGCACTTCGGACAAGTTGTGTTTACAAAATCCGCCACGCCGGCGAGTGGCGCGCCGGTTCCAGTAAACTCCGCCGTCTGCGGCAACACGACGGGAAGTTGATCATAAGGCACCGGGACCATGCCACACTTATCGCAGTAGATTATCGGCACCGGCGCGCCCCAAAAGCGTTGCCGCGAAACACCCCAATCGCGGATGCGATAAGTGATGGCGGCTTCACCAAAACCCTGCGCCTCCGCGTGCGCCGCCATTTCCTTCATCGCGTCGACGGAGAGTTTGCCGCTCCAGTCGCCGGAGTTGACCAGAATGCCGTAGTCGGTAAACGCATGCGGCATCGCGATGGACTGATCGGGACTGAGCGCGTCATGCACGATCGATTCCTGGCTGTGCGAGATGCGCTCGATCACGCGATGCACGGGCAACGAATACTTTTGGGCAAACTCAAAATCGCGTTCGTCATGTGCGGGCACGCTCATCACCGCGCCCGTGCCGTATTCCACCATCACATAGTTTGCCACCCACACCGGCACTGCCTCTCCAC
>JANMVC010000656.1:0-3412 GCA_031392315.1 Pyrinomonadaceae bacterium
AATCGGATCTTCGATCCAGCGCGTTGGCGAATTGGAATCTATGCGCGCCACGTCCTCGCGCGCCGCAAGTTCCTCGATGAGTTGGCGATTTGCAGTGGCGGCGATCATGTTCGCCGCCCAGAAGGATTGGAAAGCAACGCCACGCGATCGCAGAAACTCCTCGAGACCAACTTGAGTGCGGGCGGCGTGTGCGGTCAGCGTATTGTAGACAAACCAGCCGCGAGCATCCTGATCGCGAATCGAATAGGCCGCGCTGACGTCGGCCTGGTCAGCAAGGAGAATCACAACTGGAGTGGACGCGCCATCTGACGTCGCGGACAGAACCTGCGATCCGATCTTGGAAGAACTAAGCTTCTGAGTTATTGAACGAGACGACGAGATTGCGGTGACGGCGTGCATCAATCCCGCCACAGAGACAATGAGAACGCTCAACTCGAAGAGTACGCGAAATTGATTGCGGGGTTTTCGAGGGGTCATGCTTTGAGTACTTAATCCTTGTCCGGTAGTAACTGGGGTACTGCAACGGTATTATTGTCACTACCCACTGGTCAACTGAAACATGGTTCGATAGTGGTCTTAATTCTTTGTCCTTGCAAGGGTGCTGGCATAACAAGGTCCTTATGACCTCTCCAAGACTTGCTTGCGGCTTAGGAGGGTTTTTGATATGAGTGGATCACGAATGAAAGCGCAGCCACAGTCCACGCTCCGATCGCTGACCTTCGATTATCGCTCTGAGATGATCGGGCAGTCTTACATCGTACATGCCGATGCTTTCGAGTGGCTGAGTCGCATTCCTGAAAACACTCTACATGCGATAGTGACCGACCCGCCGTATGGCGTTAAGGAGTACAACCTAGATCAGATTGAAAAACGCGCGAACGGCAACGGCGGGATCTGGCGCATCCCTCCATCCTTCGACGGTCACACCCGCGCACCATTGCCAAGGTTCACCGCCTTGAATCCTAAAGAGCGGGAACAGATAAGCGAGTTTTTTAGGGAGTGGGCCAAGGTCGCGCTTCACGCACTCAGACCGGGAGCGCATGTTTTTATCGCCAGCAATTCCTTTCTGTCGCAGCTCGTCTTTTCCGCGTTGATTACGGGTGGTTTTGAATTTCGCGGAGAGTTGATCCGGTTGGTCCAAACACTACGCGGCGGCGATAAGCCAAAGAACGCAGAGACAGAATATCCCGAAGTTTGTTCTATGGCGCGCGGCTCTTATGAGCCGTGGGGCATACTGAGGAAGCCCTTGCCAGTCGGAATGAAAGTAAGCGATTGCTTGCGTGAGTTTGAGACTGGGGGGCTCCGTAGAATTGGGCCTGACAGGCCTTTCAATGACGTCATTGTCAGTGGCCGCACTTCACAGCGCGAACGGAAGATCGCAAACCACCCGAGCTTAAAGCCACAAGCGTTTCTCCGGCAGATAGTACACGCCTCACTCCCGCTTGGTGTCGGCATCATTGCCGATCCGTTTATGGGTTCTGGTTCGACTGTCGCCGCGGCCGAAGCCACGGGCTTAGTCTCAATTGGAGCGGAACGCTATTTGGACTATTACGAAGTGGGCAGAAATGCGATCCCGCTTCTGGCTAAACTTTCCTTTTCGACTGAGCAGGAATTTTTGGAGTTTTGAGTAGTGGCGCTCTATAAATCCAGTTTGCATTCATCTTCGCGTATCCGGTTGGCGTCACACTTGCGGTAATCGTGCGTCGGCTGGTCTCCGACCGCCCAGCGAAAAGCCAGTCGGCCTTAACTAGTCGCTCGCCGAGCACTCCCACGAACTGGAACGGTTTCGGATTTGCCTCATAATCGACTGGCCGGTTGCTGTCATAGATAAAGACCATCAGCCAGGTGTCTTCTGCGTTGTGGCCTTGCCAGCCTCTGTCATAACGTGAAGCTTTGATTTCGATTCCTTCGGCGGCATGTTGCGCGTCGTCACCGGGGAACATACCCGCTGGGATCATATCTGGGTGGCCGTTGAAGTGTTTGTTCTTGACCAGTGTCTTGCAGTATTTGGGAATCTCCGCATTCATAAACTCCCCGACAAGGCTGCTAAAGTTTGCCGACATCATAATAGCTTCCAATCGCGGTATCTTCTCAGCATGTAAGCCAATATTTACGAGTCGAAGAAAATAGAGAAAGTCAGTCATCGCACTCGCTACATGACCAGTCGTAAGGCCATATGGCAGTATCACTGCGGGATTAAACCCAGCCGGATTGACAGCAATTGGGGTGCAAGCAAGGGTTTCAAGATTCTGAGCTTTCACGGCCCGAGAGACTACCCGATCCTCATTCAGACCCGCAACACGGAATTAGACACCCTGCCCGGTAACGCCTGCGGTACGGACTTCATCTGCATGCGCGCGTCGCTGTGGTCTGCTACCATCCTTGCAAATCGAGCAAAGGTGAATCGTATGGCAAACAACAAACGCATCGTGATCGTCGGCGGCGGCTTTGGCGGACTCTTCACCGCTCTCGATCTCGCCGGCTCAGCCGAGGTCACACTCATCAGCGACGAAGACCATTTCCTTTTCACGCCCATGCTCTACGAATATCTGAGCGGCGAAGTCGAGGCGTGGCACATCGCACCCAACCAAAAGGAACTGCTCGACGAAAGCGTCAATTTCATTCAAGGCGAAGTCACCGCAATTGACCTCGCAGCGCGCACAGTCTTCCTCAAAACTCGAAACCAAAGTATTCCCTACGACGTGCTGGTTTTGGGCGCCGGCGGCGTATCAAACTTCGCCGGCGTTGAAGGCGCGGCGGAGCATTCAATTCCCTTTCGCAAAATAGCAGACGCAGACAGACTGCGGACGCGCATGGTTGATGCGCTCGATCACATTCCACCGGATCTCCCGCCGCAGGACACCCAGCGCGCGCTGACATTTGCCGTAGTTGGCGCGGGCGCCAGTGGCGTCGAACTCGCCACCAAGATGGCCGACCTGCTGCGCGATGCATTCAAGCGGCGCGCGCTTCGCGGCGAACCTCGCGTGCTGGTCATAGAGATGGGCGACCGGGTAGTGCCCGGCATGGGCGATGAGATTCGGGAGATCGTCGAAAAGGCGATGCTAACTCTGCACGTCGAAGTTCACACGCTGACTCGCGTCATCCGCGTTGCAGAAAACTCGCTCACCATCGAACACGATGGACGGCAAACTGAGATTGCCACGGCCGCAGTCGCCTGGACCGGCGGCGTGCGCGTCAGCCCGTTGATCGAAAGTCTCCAAATCGAAAAAGACCGGCGTGGCCTGCTGCTGGTAAAACCAACGCTCCAGCTCGACGCTTACGAGAATGTCTTTGCGCTCGGCGACATCGCACACTTCACCGACGCCAGCCCCACACTCGCCGGCACTGCCCAGCTCGCCCTTCAGCAGGCGGGCCTGCTTGCCAAAAACATCAAAGCTTTCCTCGACGGCGG
>JANMVC010000007.1:0-5696 GCA_031392315.1 Pyrinomonadaceae bacterium
GGCGGCGTGGAGTCGATGTCGCGGGTGAACAACCCGCGATCGGCGCGCACGGCCACCTCGCCCGACAGCGGAACGCGACCGTCTACCCCAATGTCCTGACCGATGAAGGTGGTGTTCAGCGTTCCGGTCGCTTGCTGGAAATTGGTGCCGGGAAACGCGAGATCAATTCTGCCGTTAGCTCGGCCGGCGAGTGGCACAGCCGCGCCGGCAAACGCGGTGAACGGCCCCGCGATATCGACATCAGCAAAGGTTGCCGCGATGCGCGACGAGCCGCCGCGGGCAATCGCTATGCGCGCGTTGCCGTTTGCTTTGCCACGAAAGATGTCCGCCTCGAAGTTGTTGAGTTGCAGTTCGCTGTTGGTGACGACAACTTTGGCGCTGGCCTGGCCCATGTTCATCTGGCCCAGCACACCGCCGCCCAGACTCAAGTCGGCGCTGGCGCGATAGCGGCCCGATGGTTCGACCACAAACACGGGTTTCGCCAGCTTCACATTTTCTACCTGGCCATCTGCGAGTTTTACTGTACCGGCATTGATGTCCGAGGTTGAGCCTTCCACCCGCCCGCCGCGAACCGACAGCCGCACGCCCGCGATGCTGATGCTGCCAATCTCCGCGCCGGCAGCGTTTGCGCCGCCAACTTGTACATCCTTCACTACCACGCTGGTAACGCCGCCGCGGCTGGCGATGTCCACATTGTTTGCCGTAACGCCCTTAACCGTTGCGCCGGAACCAGTGATCGTTCCCGCCTTCACTTTGGCAACCGACGCCGTCGCCGAATCGCCTTCGCTGCGCAGGCGCAGATCAGAAGCCGTTATTCCGTTTACGCGCGCGCCGGAACTCGCGAGACTGCCGGCCGTGAATTGACTCGACGATGCGGTCAACACGCCGTCGTTCATCTCCGCGCGCGCGTCCTGAAGAATCAAATCCGTGATGGTCGTGCCGTAGCTTCGTTCCGCCGCGGCGCGCAGATCCCCAATCCAGCGAAAGTCGGAGCCGGTGCCCATCACACCGCCGACGAGTTGTACGTTGTTAAGTTGAAAATCGCCCGCGGTCAGCAATGCCGCCACGGCGCTGCCGTTGAGATCGTAGCTTTTGCCCTGACCAGTGCCGCGGGCAGTGACATTCAGCCCTTGCAGACGCAGGCCATCGGCTGCCAGCGCGTCCGACTTGATCTGGCCGTCAACCTTGTAATTGTCGCCTTCGCCGGTCACCGTGCCGGCGAAATTTCCGGCGCCGCGTAAAGTTGTACCCGTCTGAAGCAGATCCGAAAGCTGCGTGAGATCGACCGACGAGGTGATGTTCATCTGGTAACGAAGCGCGCGCCAGTCGTCCATCGTCCCGTTGAGCTGCGCTTCGGCAACCGGCGATTTGATCACGAGCGATTGGATCTCGGCGCGCGTCTGACTTATGCGGCCGCGGGCGTCGATCGAGATGTCATTAACGGGGCGGCCGTCGTAGGTAAACGTGGAATTCGAGAGCCCCAGCACGACAGTGTTCATCCAGCTTTCGGCCGGCGCCGACGGATCGTCCGGCTGGACCGTGGCGTTGAGATTGCGGGCCTCGCCGGAGATTTCGTGACGCGCATCGCCGTAGTGAATGACGCCGTTCTTGATTTCGATGTGTGCGGTGGAGTAGGCAAACAGAATGCGCTTGTTCGGCTCGGGAGCGGGGATGCGGATGTTGCGGAAGTTTGAATTCCCTTGCGCGTCAAACGTGACCCAGGCTTCGAGGCCTTCGATCTTCAGATCCTTGAGATTGATGTTTCGTTGCAGGTTGAAAGCGTAGAGGTCTTCGACACGGACGGTCGCCGAGAGCCGATCAATCTTCCCGAGCTTCTCGCCGGTTTGCGCGTCAAAGAGTTCCAGTCCCGACATCTCCACCGTCTGCGGCGGAAAGCCGGCATGAAACTCCTTAATCTCCGCGCGAATGCCATACTTCGCAAACGTCTCTTTGATTTGGCCAGCAACGTAGCGATCGGTGTAGCCAAGCTTGTAAGCGAGGAAAATCTGGAGGATCAAAGCGACGATGCCCACCGCGCCGAAGATCGTGGCGATGACCAGATTGCGTTGATTCAGATAGCGGCGGCGGCGGCCTTGTGGAGTTACCGGATGTTTGCTTTGGGCGTCGCGTTCAGCGATGACTTCGGCGACGGGAGGCAACGGCTCGTCAGTCTTCGACTGGAGCGCCTCGGCAATCTCTCTATCCTTCGCCGGATCATTTGCCGGCGAGGTTAAATCCTTCCCTGGAACGTTATCGCGATCGTCTTCACTCATGACATTAAAGCCGGAACCGATTTGACAGGATGAACAAGATGAACAGGATAAGATGCAACCAGTCTTATGGTTTTTCCAATCTTGTGAGTCTTGTTAATCCTGTCCGATCAAATTCAAAACAGACAGGAATGTTTGTCTTACTGCGCTACAAGACGGGAGATGGAAATCTCTCGAAAGCCGGGCGACATATGATTAAACGACAGCCGCATCCGTTGCTTTATTTTTCCTGCAACGGTTGTTTTCGTTCTGCCGCTGAATCCTTGAGATGTGCCGGCTGGCCCAGCGCTACATTGCCGACCACTTCAAGCGCGAAACCTTCGAGGGCTGCGACTTTGGGGGGGTGATTTGTCAACAATTGTATCCGACGCAGTCCCAGGTCGTGAAGGATTTGCGCGCCCACGCCGTAGTCGCGTTCCAATCCGTAACCCGTCTCCAGACTCGCATCGCGCTTGCTGACATTCTGCTCCTGCATCAATGCATACGTTCTGAGCTGATTCACGAGGTCAAGACTATGCTCACGCTGGCGCAGGTAAAGCACCACGCCCTGTCCCGCCGCGGCTATCTTTTCCAATGCAGTGTGTAGCTGAAATCCGGTGTCGTCGATCAGCGAGCCAAACATATCGCAGGTGACATTCTCGGTGTGTACTCGCACCAGCACCGGATCTTCAGTGGCCACATTGCCCATCACCATCGCGAGGTGGACGTCGCCGTTAATGATGTTTTCGTAGGCGACGGCGCGGAAGCGTCCGTAGATGGTCGGCAGATCGGTTTCTACCGCCCGCTTGATCAGCGTCTCTTTGCTGATGCGATATCTAACGAGATCCGCGACCGTGACCATTTTCAAATTGTGAACTTTGGCAAATTCGTTCAGCTCCGGCAGCCGCGCCATCGTGCCATCTTCATTCATGATCTCGCAGATGACACCCGCCGGGTAAAGACCCGCAATCCGCGCCATGTCCACGCTCGCTTCTGTCTGTCCGGGACGCACCAACACGCCGCCATTTTTTGCGCGCAACGGAAAAATGTGCCCTGGCCGCGCGATGTCCTGCGGCCGGGTCTTGGAATCCACCGCCGCCAGAATCGTGGTGGCACGATCGGCTGCCGAAATACCGGTGGTGATGCCCTTGCGAGCATCAATTGAAACTGTAAACGCGGTGCCGAGAAACGATGTGTTGTCGGCGACTTGAGTGGTCAGGTGCAACTCATCGCAGCGCTCTTCAGTCAGCGGCAGGCAAATCAGGCCGCGCGCATGCCGCGCCATAAAGTTAATAATTTCCGGCGTGGTCTTCTCCGCCGCGCAAACCAGATCGCCTTCGTTCTCGCGATCCTCGTCGTCGATGATGATGATCATGCGCCCATCGCGTATTTCGGCGACGGCGTCTTCAATTGATGAAAAAGGCATCTTCTGAAGTGTTAACTCTGAGAACTAAAATTCCAGAGGTCATGTTAACCCAAAAACCCCGCTCTTTGCATGAGGCGAGTAGTTGGCTTTGTCAGAACCGCCTGCGTCAGCGGGCGGGGACAATGCGATTGACCCGTTTATTGGCTGAATATTATTGAGTAGCTATCTTGGCCCGTCCGCTAACGCAGGCGGTTCTGATAAGTGTCAGGCGACTATTTGGAAAAGCTGAGAATGCGTTCGACGTACTTCGCCATCACATCGACTTCGAGATTGACCTCGTCGCCAGGCCGCAAATGAGAAAAGTTTGTCACCTCCCAGGTCTTGGGAATGACCGCGATCTCGAAGTGATCATCGTGCAACGCGGCAATCGTGAGGCTGATGCCTTCAACCGAAACCGAACCTTTGAAAACCAGGTAGCGGGCAATCTCAGCCGGAAACGCGATGCGAACTGTCCACGAGCCTTCGAGATCCGTTGCGCTGAGAAACGTACCGCGCGCATCAACGTGGCCCTGCACAATATGGCCGCCAAGACGCGTCACCGGCGTGACAGCCCGCTCGAGATTCACTGGCGCGCCGGGTTGCAACCTGCCTATGGTGGATCGATCCAGAGTCTCGCGGGAAACATCCGCCGCAAACGAGTCCGGCTGAACGTCAAGCGCTGTCAGGCAAACTCCGTTAACTGCAATCGAGTCGCCGTGCTTCGTATCTTCAGTCACCCGGCGTGCTTCGATCACAATGCGCGCGTTCTCGCCCAGCGCTTCCACGCTACGCACGCGACCGAGTTCTTCAATGATTCCAGTGAACATTTGACGATTCTAGATTGCGGATTAGCGCATCAACCAAACGATCAAAACCACTAAGAGTCCGAGGGCAACCGGTAAAAGGGAAAACAACAAAATCCAAATCGGCTCGCGCTTGAATGAGAAATTTGCAAGCTTCATAAGTTAATAAGCTAAACCGTCAGCAAGCGCTCTGGTTCCTTTTATTGACGGCAGTCATCATCTTTTCAAACACTTCATCAATGGATAACCCCGTTGAGTCCATCATGATCGCATCGTCAGCGCTTTTCAACGGCGAATCCGCGCGCGTAGAATCGCGCCGATCACGCTCCGTCATGTCCGCAAACGTCTCAGCAAAATCTACACTTGGATCGTTAAGCTGGTCTTCCTGGAAACGTCGTTCGGCTCGCTCATGTGGCTGCGCAGTCAGGAAAAATTTAACGTCGGCACCGGGAAAAACCACAGTGCCGATATCCCGGCCGTTGAGCACCGCACCGCGTCGGCCCAGTTCCCTTTGACGCGCGACCATCGCCCGACGAACTTCCGGAATCGTGGAAATGATAGACGACATTTCAGTCACTTCCTCTGAACGAATCTGATCAGTGATGTCTCGCCCTGCCAGAGTCACCTTCAGAGAATCAGGGTCGCCCTCCAGGTCAATATCGATTCGCCGAGCCAGCGCGCCTATCGCGACATCGTCCTTGGCGTTCATCCCCGCTTCGATCACCGCCAAAGCCACCGCGCGATACATCGAACCGGTATCGATGTAGAGAAGATCAAGCGCGCGCGCCAGCATCCGTCCCAGAGTAGACTTGCCGGCGCCGGATGGGCCATCAATGGCAATAATCAAGTTCTGCTTCATTTTCCCGTCGGGACTCAGGCGGTTCAGAGTACAAGCTTCAGCTTGTCTTTCCTGGCAGCCCCGCAAGCTAAGGGTTGTACTCTGAACTGCCTGACCCTGAACTGCTTGAGTCTATACAAACGCCGCGAACACTTCGTTTGATAGCAACGCGCCCGCCCGCGTCAGCCTGAGCAGATCGCCGTCGCATTCGATCAGGCCGGCTTCACGAAAACGCGTCAGGTCGCCTTGATGATCCGCGCGAATGTCTCTACCGAAAAGCTCTTGATAGTCACTAAAGCTAAAACCCTGCATCATCCTCAGGCCAAGAAACACAGCCTCCGCCTGACGGTCGACCTCACTCAACTCTGTCACATCGACTACCGGCGAACTCGGCTGTTCAA
>JANMVC010000022.1:0-4948 GCA_031392315.1 Pyrinomonadaceae bacterium
AGGTTTTTGAGGCGATGAAAAGCGATTTACCGGAAAACACCATTCCCGCCGAAGAGGAACCGGAAATGATTAAATCGGGTCTCGAAGGACTATCGGTCGCCCAATCGCGTTACGATCTTGAAGATGATGATTCACTGGCAGTTTTTATCCGCATGGGCTGGATCGTCAGCGCGGATTTTCATCTCACGCCGGAATCCAATGCGATCTTGAATGATGAATCAATTCACCCGCAACTGCGAATGTCGGAAGTCGTCAAAAACCACCGCTATATACCGGAGAGCGAAACGGAAGATTAACTTCCGGTCAATAAACGCGATGAAACAATTTTGTATAATATGTCAGGAAGTCGAAACGGGCGGCGGCGAATATTGCAAGAACTGCATTTCGTGCAAAAAATGCAAAAACGCAACGGCGAGCTTGGAATCACAGCAAAACGAGAAAAAGCATATGCGGGGGTTTTGTCTTACCTGCCTCAACATATTAGTGGAGGGACAGAATAGGACAAAAGCGAAAGTTACATTAAGCCACACCAAAGAAGAATGTGGAAGATGCCGAAGCTGTAACATGGAGATGAAGCCCGGGAATGAGAAGTTCAAACCCGGCGGCTATGGACACGCGCTGATTCCGCAAAGTCTGATTAAGAAAAGCAATTTAATAATTCTCAGATTTCTGACCCTCATCTACGAAGCGGCTCACAACCAAAAATTAACTCCCGATACGGTCGGGATTAATATGGAGAAGATGATCCGCATCCTCGATTACATCGAAAAGCAAGTTTGCAGTTTTGTGCCGAAGAACCCGAAAGAGCGGGAAGATTTCTATCGAAAATTGATGATCTTGTTGGAAGATTCGATTCCCGATTGTATCTGCGAGTCCTCATCGTCGTCGCCGAGCCCGCCAGGCCACGATGGCCGGCGACATAGATACGCGCGTCGTAATTCATCTATCGACGCGCCGGTGAACAGCGAACGGCAAATGGTGAACGAACGAGCTGCGGTGCACGGTAACCGGTAACCGGATCTTCATGCGCTATTCTCTCATTTCAATCAAACCACGCCGGTAATCACTTCCAGGTGACGATCTGTAGCGCTGGCGACTGCGCCGACAGGGACCGCACGGTCGAAAGTTACGAAGCGCCCACCTTTGCTCACGGCAAGCGCCAGCAGGTAAGCATCGGTGACCTGCCGGGACCCGAGAACACGGTTCCAGTCGAAATGGCCAGGCACCACAAGACTGAGCTCATCGGGCCAGAACGCATGAAAAGGCGTGGCTGCCGCTTCGGCAAATCGCTCGGCCACCAACCCGGCAGGGAGTGGGTTGGGGTAGCTAGGCTGAGACATGATGCGGATACACCCGGTCTGCGTGATCGGGCACGAAGCCCAGCCTGCGGAAACGTTGCGTTCCAGCCAGCCGATTGCCGCCCGATGGTGCAGATGGTCGGCGTCGAGCAGCGCGATCAGGACATTGACGTCAAGCAGCGCACGCATCAAACCCCTTCGTCTTCGCGCAACTGGTTGACCGTGTCGTTGGTCACCACCTGGCCGCGCGGCGCGAAGGGCCTGAAGCCGGCCACCCCAACGGCAGGCGCGGCGGGGTGCCCCTGCGCGCCCAGTTTGCCGGTCAGAACGTCGCGCAGCATGCGGGAAACAATTTGCCCGGCCGAAACATTTTCCCGACGCGCCAACTCCTTGGCCGCGTTAAGAACGTCGTCGTCGATATCAAGCGTGGTGCGCATGGAGAACCTCTCTGGATCGCGGAATGATGCAATCGCATCATGATGCTATCACATCAATCCCCCGATGATCCAGAAGGCGCTAATTGGGAGATTGGGGGAGCCACCAACGAAGATGGGGGCGGCCAGTTTCACTGTGCGATTTGGAGATTGGGCGATTCTGCGATTTGGCGATTCGGCGACTAGTGAAATGAGTCGGTCGGCCCACCAAATGACCACTCAGCCCGCGACAACCTTCTTGTGCAGACCGGCGAGCAACCGCGAAACCTTTTCAGCCTGATTCAATAACTCTTCAGAACCACCGGCGTACCCCAAATCCTTCGCGATCAAGATCTGTGTTTCAAGTTCACTGAGGGAGCCCTTGGCAAAGTTCAGGAATTGGGCAAACTCCTTGGCTCCGGTACGAGCCGCCCCTTCCGCCAGGTTGCTCGGAATTGAGACGGCCGCCCGTCGCATCTGCGCGGTAAGACCGAAAGCCTCAGATGATGGAAACTTTGCGGTCAATTCGTACACCTGTTTCACCAGCGCCATCGCTTCTTTCCAGGCATCCAGTCTGTAGTGCGGCCGTATGGATTTGGTAGCTGATTCCACGCAATCCCCCAATCGCCCAATAGCCTATCACCGCCTTACTCGTGGTAATCGTAAGGCCGGTGTCCGTGCCGCTTGACCAGTTCGTCGCGTTCCGCGGACTTCAGGTCTTCCGTGACCATCTCTCCGACCAGTTGCTCGAAACCCACTTTGGCTGACCAGCCCAGCCTGGCTTTCGCCCTGGACGGATCGCCCAGCAGGGTTTCGACTTCGGCGGGACGGAAGTAGCGCGGGTCGACCGCGACCACGGTCCTGCCCTTTTCATCGGTGGCTTTTTCGTCCACGCCCTTGCCCGACCATTTGATCCTGATTTCGAGCTTGCGGGCAGCCACCTCGACGAATTCGCGCACGCTGTGCTGCTCGCCGGTGGCGATGACGAAATCCTCGGGTTGCGGTTGCTGCAGCATCAGCCACATGGCTTCGACATAATCCCGCGCATGGCCCCAGTCCCGCAATGAATCCAGATTGCCGAGATACAGGCAATCCTGCAGTCCCAGCTTGATGCGCGCCAGGGCCCGCGTGATCTTGCGCGTGACGAAGGTCTCGCCGCGGACGGGGGACTCATGATTGAACAGGATGCCGTTGCAGGCGAACATGCCGTACGCCTCGCGGTAGTTCACCGTGATCCAGTAGGCGTACATCTTGGCGACTCCATACGGCGAACGCGGATAGAACGGTGTTGTCTCTTTTTGCGGGGTTTCCTGGACCTTGCCGTAAAGCTCCGAAGTCGAAGCCTGGTAGAAGCGGGTTTTTTCGGCCAAGCCGAGAATGCGGATTGCCTCGAGCACACGCAATGTTCCCATTGCATCGGAGTTCGCCGTGTATTCCGGCTCCTCGAACGAAACCGCAACGTGGCTTTGCGCGGCAAGGTTATAGATCTCGTTGGGCTGCACTTTCTGAATGATGTGCACCAGGCTGCTCGAATCGGTCATGTCCCCATAGTGCAGGATGAAATTGCGGTTGGAGACGTGCGGATCCTGGTAGAGATGATCGATGCGATCGGTGTTGAAGAGCGAAGTGCGACGCTTGATGCCATGGACTACATAGCCCTTGCGGAGGAGAAACTCCGCGAGATAGGCGCCATCCTGGCCTGTGATGCCGGTGATCAGTGCAACCTTGTTCATTCCTGGGAACGGTCCGTTCTGTATACTTCTGTTGGTCGTCGGAGCAGGCCAGGATGCAGAAACATGTCCTGCCGGCACAAATTGAGGGAATGCGGGCTTCCCCTTTGCAAGTTGCGTAATCTTAAGTGATTTGCCCCCTATGGAAAAGAAACGCGCGCGAACTGCGCGCCCACTCCAGATATTTCTCATGATATTTCCAGTCGTCCTTTCAGGCGGATCGGGTTCCAGGCTCTGGCCCTTGTCCCGCACCCTGCTGCCGAAGCAGTTCCTGCCGCTGGTCAGCCATCACACCATGCTGCAGGAGACGTTGCTCAGGCTGAAAGGCCTGCCGAACCTTCAAGGCCCGGTCGTGGTATGCAGCAACGATCATCGCTTCCTCGCGGCCGAGCAGTTGCGGGAGGCGGGTGTTGCGGCGTCGGCCCAGATCCTGGAGCCCGCCGGCCGCAATACGGCGCCCGCCGTCGCGGTTGCCGCACTTTGCGTGGAGGCCGCCGACAAGGACGGCGTCATGCTGGTGCTGCCGGCGGACCACCTGATTCGGGACGTCAGCCGCTTCCATGAATCCGTGAACAAGGCCAATGCCTCGGCGACATCCGGGCATCTGGTAACGTTCGGGATCGTCGGCCATGAGCCGGAAACCGGTTACGGGTATATCGAACGCGGCGAGGCCATGGCGGGGTCACCCGGCTGCTATCGCGTGTCCCGGTTCGTGGAGAAACCGGATGAAGCCCGCGCGCGACAGTTCATCGAATCCGGCCGTTTCTACTGGAACAGCGGGATGTTCGTATTCAAGGCGTCGCGCTATCTTGAGGAACTCGGCAAATACCGGCCGGAGATCCTCAAGGCAGCGCAGGAGGCCTGGAGCAAGAGCGCACGCGACATGGATTTCGTCCGCCTCGACGAGAAGGCCTTCCTGGCCTCGCCGTCGGACTCAATCGATTACGCGGTGATGGAAAAGACCCGGGACGCGGTCGTTGTGGAGGCGGACATCGGCTGGAGCGACATCGGTTCGTGGACCGCGCTTTGGCAGGCGGGAAAACCGGGCCCCGATGGCAATGTCACGCTGGGCGACGTCCAGGCGGACGATACGAAGAACTGCTACATCCGGGCCGAGAGCCGGCTGGTTGCCGTCGTCGGCGTCGAAGACCTGATCATCGTGGAAACGTCCGACGCAGTCCTTGTAACGCACAAGAACTGCTCGCAGGACGTCAAGAAAACCGTCGAAGCCCTGAAGGCGAAGCAACGCGACGAGTATCTCGTCCACAAGCGGGTCTACCGGCCCTGGGGCTACTACGAAGGCCTGGACATGGCCGAACGCTTCCAGGTCAAGCGGATCATGGTCAAGCCTGGTTCAAAACTCTCCCTGCAGATGCACCATCACCGCGCCGAACACTGGGTGGTCGTTTCGGGCACCGCCAAAGTCACGCGCGGCGAAGAAACCCTGCTGCTGTCGGAAAACGAATCCACCTTCATCCCGCTGGGAACGAAACACCGCCTCGAGAAT
>JANMVC010000032.1:0-3317 GCA_031392315.1 Pyrinomonadaceae bacterium
AGACACCCGCCGCTTGGGCGATGGCACGCATGGTTGTTTTTTCATATCCTCGCTCGCGGAGCATTTCCAGAGCCGTCTCGAGGATAAGCGCCTTCGTCTGCTCGCCTTTTTGTGTTTTGGTTTCCTTGTTGTTTTTGGCCATCCCATTACCTCGTTAAGCCTGCAACCCGGCTAATCTGATAGCGGTGCCGTGAGATTAAAGACACCACTCGTCTGGTTGTGGGCAACAATTCCGGCGTTGCCAATCGGTAAGACCATTCGCGATACCTGGAGAGCGACCACAAAACCATCAGCCATGCTTTTGGACCAAAAAATACTCCACCATCTTCAGCGATGACTGTCAGGTCCTTTGCCGTCAGCTCGTGGTCGAGTTGAGGAAAGCGATGCTGCGCTTCCTCAGACCGAATCGCGATTAACTTCAGCTCAACTTGCTTAGGCTGATCTGCCAGCCATTCATGAACCCGCTGGCACAATCCGCAGGCGGGATCGTAGAGCACGGTCAGCGATGTCATGGCACTAAGCCTCCCTTACAGCGGTAAAGGCGTCCGGCATCACGGGCGGCGGTGCGTGGTGCAGAGTGGCGCGGCGACGCATCCGACTGAAGATTAAGAGGTTGAAAAAGTGCATTGAACCCAATACCAGCAGCACCATTCCAATCTTTACTGACAAAGCCTCGATGCCTTCCTGCGCTGTCTCCACAGCGTAACCGAGCTTGAGAGCCAGGCTGACGTAGCCAAAATTGATTAGGTAGAAACCGACGACCAGCAGATGGTTCACCGAATCTGCCAGATCTTCGTTACCGTGAAAGACGTCCACCAGAAACACGCGGCCATTCTTGTGGAGCGTGCGCGCAACCCAAATGGTCAGGCCGATGCTGATGGCGAGATAGACGAGGTAAGCGGCAATTGCGATTGTCATGACGACTCCTTTGCTAAAACTTTCAAAATTTGAACACGTTCAACTCTTGTACGATACCGCCGCCGCAGCGTCGTGTCAAGAACTTTTTTGAACGCGTTCAAGTGAGCCGGGATTTGGTTTTCAACCATCTGGGATGTCGGGCTTATTCAGCTTTTTGTGCCCGCGGGAGGTGTAAGGCTTCACTTGCGGGCTGTGAGGGATCTCCTATCGCAAGACCGTCTCGGCAATCATTTTGGCGGTTTCCGTCGCGTTCATGTTCTCAGAAATCACGATATGCATTTTTGCTAGCTCATAAACAGGTCTACGCTGGCCGTGGAGCTCCTCGGCCGTCTCTCTTGAAGGCGCCAGCGGCCGCAACTCGCGCCCTGCTTCAATTCTCTGCCAGCATAGATCGAGCGGTGCATTAAGCCAGATCGAGAAGCCCTCATGCGCCTTGATGAGATCGCGGTTGGTCTGCAACGTCCAGGCGCCGCCGCCGAGGGCGATGACGCATTTTTCGGAGTCGCCAGCTCTTTCATTCAGAAGTTGGCGCAGGGTTTCAGTTTCGATTCGGCGGAATTCGGCCTCACCGCTTTGCTCGATTACTTCTGCGGGAGTGCGGCGTTGACGCTCGGTGATTAGCTCGTCAAGATCGATAGCCTGGCAGTTGAGCAGGCGCGCTAGTTCGCGGGCGACAGTTGTCTTGCCTGCGCCCATGAAGCCGACAATGACGATCAGATGGGGGACGATCAGCTTGGGAGTGTTGTTGCCGGAATTTGCGCTCATCATCTTTCAGTCACCGACTCAAGCAGTTCGAAAAACTCAGGGAAGGAAATGGCGACGCATTCGTCGCCCGCTAATTCCGACTCGCCTTCCGCCAGCAACGCCGCCACGGTGAAGGCCATGGCGATGCGGTGATCGCCGAATGATTCAAGCTGCGTCCCGCGAAGCTGCACCGCCCCGCCCACCATCAGCCCGTCTTCATATTCCTCCACCTCAGCGCCCATGGCGCGCAGGTTAGCCACGGTGGCGGCGATTCGATCAGACTCTTTGAAACGCAGTTCACTGGCGTCGCGAATGATCAGGCCACCTGGGATTTGAGTTCCAATCACGGCCACCAGGGGCAATTCATCGATCAACGCGGCAGTCAATTGTCCATCGATGGTCAGCGAAGGACTTGGCCCCTGCGCGCCGTTGATGGTTGCGCCGGCTGTTCGAGTCGCCAACTGCCCGCCGGTTTCCATTCCGCGTATCCGCAGCGTTCCCACCGGCTCGTTGCAAACTTCGCGTGCGTCGGCCGTCTCGATGTTTGCGCCAACCTGCCGCAGCACAGTCAACAACTGCGTTCTGGTTGGATTGAGTCCCACACCTTCAAGGTCCAACTCCGATCCCGGCAACAGAGCGGCAGCGGCGATCAGAAAAGCTGCCGATGAAAAGTCGCTGGGAATCTTCACGTCGCGGCCGGCGAAACTTGCCGGGCCATTCACGGCGCAACTGGTCTTACGACCATCGCGGTTTAGCGTCTCCTCCACATCTACCCCAAACCAACGCAGCATGCGCTCCGTATGATCGCGGGTTCCGCCGAGCCGCTCGACTACTTCCGTTCGCCCGTGGGCGTGCAGTCCGGCCAGCAGCACACAAGACTTGACCTGGGCGCTGGCGACGGGAAGCTCGTAACGGATTGGCGTTAACGGCCGATGCCCGGTGAGACGCAACGGCGGATGCCCCACTTCTGATTCGAACGCCGCGCCCATCATTTCGAGTGGCTCGATAATTCGCCGCATCGGACGCGAGCGCAACGATTCGTCGCCGGTGAGTATCGCCGTGAAATCGTTGCCGGCCAGCACACCCGCCAACATGCGCATCGTCGAACCGCTGTTGCCGCAATCCAGCGCTTCCTGCGGCGCAGTTAGCCCACCGATACCCACGCCATCGATGCGGACGTCTTTTCCCTGTTGCTCGATGCGCACGCCGAGTTGCGCCAGACAACGGAGCGTGGAGGCACAGTCGCTGCTGGTTGAGAAGTTTGTTAGATGTGACCGCCCACGAGCGAGCCCGGCAATCAAGGCCGCCCGATGGGAAATGGATTTGTCTCCCGGCAACCGAAGATTGCCTTTTAGTCGCCGGGCCGGCGTGATCCTCATGGGCTAATCTTAGCAAGGCGGAGTCGCCGCTAACGAATGCGAAAGGCCGGCGGAAAAATCACTTAAAGGTTTTCTTTTCAAGAAATTCTGCCGGGGAGACCTTCTTGACACACGGTAGTCGCGCATGTTAAACCCTCGGTCTCCCGGTAGCTTTGGAGTTCATAATCAGCGAGACCAAAATCTAATGGCTCTTGCCGCGGCCAACTCTTTCAATTGTGACCCAAGAGACGACTGAACTCAGATTTGCCAGCCGTATCGAGGCTGTGGCCGAAGCCG
>JANMVC010000072.1:0-2451 GCA_031392315.1 Pyrinomonadaceae bacterium
CAGCGCAATGACGATCAATCGCTTCTGCTCCTCCGGCTTGCAGTCGATCGCGATTGCTGCCGACCGGATCAGGACTGGCAGCGCCGAGGCTGCAGTCGCCGGCGGACTCGAAACGATGTCGATGATTCCGATGGGTGGCCACATCATCCGACCGAATCCCTACCTCGTCGAACACTACCCGGACTTCTATCTGAACATGGGCCTGGCCACGGAAAACGTCGCACAGAAATACAACGTCACGCGCGAAGAGCAGGACGCGTTTGCGTTGCGTTCGCATCAGAAGGCTGCGGCGGCGTTAGATGCCGACAAGTTTAAGGCCGAAACTGTGCCTCTGACTGTTTCGTTTGAAGAGCTCGACGAGAAAGGTCGCAAGCAGACGCGCGAAGTTGTCTTCGATGCAGACGAAGGCGTGCGCCGCGAAAGCACGATCGAAGGGCTCGCAAAACTTAAGCCGGCTTTCAATCTCAAAGGCACCATCACCGCCGGCAACGCATCGCAAATGTCTGACGGCGCGGCGGCGGCAGTAATCATGTCTGCCGAACGTGCGCAGGCTTTGGGTTTAAAACCGATGGCGCGTTTCGTCGCCTACGCCACCGCTGGCTGTCCGCCCGAAGAGATGGGCATCGGCCCAGTGTTTGCGATTCCCAAAGTCTTGAAGTTGGCCGGACTGACGCTCGATCAAATCGATGTGATTGAATTAAACGAAGCGTTTGCCGCGCAGTCGTTGGCAGTGATCAAAACACTGGGGCTCGATATCGATAAAGTTAACGTCAACGGCGGTGCAATTGCGCTCGGACATCCGCTGGGTTGCACGGGAGCAAAGCTTACCGCTTCGATTCTGCGTGAACTCGAGCGGCGCAACGGGCGCTATGGAATGGTGACGATGTGTGTTGGCGGCGGCATGGGCGCCGCGGGAATTTTTGAGAGACTGAGCTAGAAGTTTAGAGTTCCAACTTCAGTGTGCTTACTCTCGAAACCAGCAACCTAAGGCTGTACTCTGAACTACCATGACGGCATCGGAGATATTCGAATCGGTGACTGGGAGCGGCAGCACTGACTTCGCTACGCTCGTGACTATCTTGAATCGCCGGGGCGCCTGGTGCCTGATTGGCGGACTCGCGGTCAACTGCTATGTGGAGCCTGTCTACACGCTTGATGCCGACATCGTCGTAATCGCATCAGCGTTGGCGGAGATCAAGGATGAATTAATTGGTGCGGGATTCTCGGTCGAAGAGTTTCCACATTCCCTCAACGCGAGGATGGCAAAAAGCGATTTGCGCATTCAGTTTACGCTCGATCCTCGCTATCAGGAGTTTGTAAACGATACGACACCCCGCGAAGTGCTCGGACAGTCTGTCCCGGTCGCTTCCCAGCCCAATGTAGTGCAGGGAAAGATCTGGGCTTGGAGTGATGACCAGCGAAGGTTAAGCAAGCGCAAGAAGGACGAACTCGACTTGATTCGAATTTTGGAAGCGTATCCTGAAGTATCCGACTTGATGCCGAGCGAGATCCGACGGCAGTTGGAGCAGGGTTAACTAGCCGCAACTTTTGAAAGGAAAAAATTATGTCAGCCGTAGTCGAACAAAAACAGGTGGTTTTGGGTGGTTCATTTCTGATCGAAGACCGAACCACCGCCGAAGTTTTCACTCCTGAGGACTTCACCGAAGAGCATCGCATGATTGCCGAGACGACGCGGCAGTTTATCGACAATGAAGTTGTGCCGCATATCGACGCGCTGGAACATCACGATTGGAAGTTGGCACGCGAGTTAGTCGCGAAAGCTGCCGATCTCGGGCTAATCAGCGCCAACATTCCTGAGGAATATGGCGGCCTTGGCTTGGATCAAACCAGCGGCGCTTTAGTCGGCGAGAACATCGGACGCTGCGCTTCGTTTGCTACCACGCTCGGCGCGGAAAGCGGCATCGGTCTTTTGCCGATCATCTATTTCGGCACCGAAGCGGCCAAACAAAAGTATCTGCCGAAGATTGCTTCAGGTGAACTGATCACCGCTTACGCGCTGACTGAAGCCGGCTCCGGCTCCGACGCCATGGCCGCGAAAGCCACTGCGCGACTCAGCGACGACGGCACACACTACATTCTCAACGGCGAGAAGATGTTTATCACCAACGGCGCCTTTGCCGACATCTTCATAGTTTTCGCTAAGGTTGACGGCGACAAGTTCACCGCGTTTATCGTCGAGAAACAGGATGGCGTGCAGCCTGGCGCCGAAGAACACAAGATGGGCATCAAGGGCTCGAGCACTACGCCCCTCGTGCTCACGGACGCCATCGCGCCGGTCGAGAACGTGCTCGCCGAAGTGGGCAAGGGCGCCAAGATCGCCTTCAACACGCTCAACATCGGCCGCTTCAAACTTGGCGCAATGTGCATCGGCGGCATGAAGCTGATGATTCACGAAGCGGTCCGCTATGCAAACGAGCGGCAGCAATTTGG
>JANMVC010000141.1:0-3279 GCA_031392315.1 Pyrinomonadaceae bacterium
TTGCGGCAGTTGGTTGAAGGCTTTACGAGCAGTCCGCAAACTAACAGTTTGCGTTACAGCGGAGACGCTAGATCAAACGATCGCCTTCGCTGGCGGCCGAATCCTGGCGGTAGTGGCAGCCTCGGCTCTGTCGATTGTGGCGAGCGGCCTGGGCCACGATGAGGGCGACCTCAACTGCGTTACGCAGCCCAATCAAACCGTCGTCAAGCTTGGTAGTGCGATAGAAAGTCTCAATCTCATTCCAGAGGTGCCGCAGTTCGCGGATGGCGCGCGAAAGACGTTCGGCGCTGCGCACCAGCCCCACGTAGTGCCACATGATGTTTTGAATAGTTTGCATGTCGCCCTGAATCAGGGCCGGGTCGGCGTCGGCGACCAGTCCGCTTTCGTCCCACGAAGGTACGTTGTCAAACTCAGTGTGCGGAAACTGGTCCTGATTGAGCGACTCTTCGATTCGCACTCCGGCACGGTTGCCCCAGACCAGACCTTCGAGCAGCGAAGTGGAGGCCAGCCGGTTCGCGCCATGGACTCCGGTGCAGCTAATTTCCCCCACGGCAAATAAGCTTTCGATACTCGACAGTCCCCATTCGTCGACCAGCACCCCACCACAGAAATAATGTGCGGCCGGAACGACCGGAATCGGATCGCGAGTAATGTCGACGCCGGCCTTCAGACACTGCTTGTAGATATTAGGAAAGCGGTCGCGAATAGCATCAGATGAAAGACGCGAAGCGATATCGAGGAGCACATACGAGTAGCCGTTTCTTTCCATCTCATGGTGAATCGCGCGCGCGGCGATGTCACGAGGCGCCAGGTCTTTCCACTCCGGCGCATAGTCGGCCATGAAGGCCCGGCCTTCCGGCGTAATCAAGACGCCGCCTTCACCGCGCACTGCTTCGCTGATCAAAAAACCTTCCGCGCCCGGCACCGCCAGCGCAGTCGGGTGAAACTGAACATACTCGGCGTTTGCGATCCGGGCGCCCGCGCGATTGGCCATCGCCAAGCCGTCTCCACGCGCTCCCGGCGGATTGGTGGTGTTGCGATAGATGCGCCCCAAGCCGCCGGTGGCGAGCACGGTCGTGCCCGCCAGATAACGATGAACCGTGCGCTCGCGCCGATCGAACATGTAGGCGCCATGACAGGAGATGGCTCGGTAGTTATCTAGCGGGTCGCGCGAATGATGCGGGAAGGTGATCAAATCAACAGCGGTCATTTCCGATTCGACCGTTACATTCGGACAGTCATTCAACGCCTTGATTAGCCCGTTCATGATCGCGTTGCCGGTGGAGTCGCCCACGTGGAGGATGCGCCGGCGGGAGTGGGCTGCTTCGTTGGTGAAGAGGGTTTGTCCGCTCGCGTCCCGATCAAAGTTGACGCCCGCGGTTTTTTCGAGCACTTCGTGCAGGAGCGTGGGCCCTTCGTCCGCGAGGATTCGCGCCGCTGCGGGCGAGGTAACTCCGGCGCCGGCGGCGATGATGTCATTCGCAAGAATTGCCGGAGTGTCGTCGTCGCCACGGCCGACGATACCGCCCTGAGCATAGCGAGTGTTTGATTCGTGGGGATCGCGAGCTCGCGTGACGATGGTGATGTGGCGCTCGGGATTGCGGGCCAGCCGGAGGGCAGTGGTCGCGCCGGCGATGCCACAACCGATGATCAGCACGTCAGTTCTGTTCAAGAGACTCTTCTTTCAGCCTTAGCCGATAGCGATCATTCTTTCAACTGCCCGCGCCGCCCGTTTCAAAATGTCTTCCGGAATTTCGATGACATACTGGATCTTGCGGAGAGACTCGAGCGTATCCTCGAGTGTGATCTGGTTCATGTGTGGACAACGTACATTGCAGAGACGCAGCATGTCTTTGTCAGGATTCGCCGCCGCGATGTTGTCGCCCATCGCGCATTCAGTCAGCAGCAGATAATGAGGCGCAGCCGTTTTTTCCACGTGGCGAATCATTGCCGTGGTGCTGCCGGAGAAGTCTGAGGCGGCCACCACTTCGGGACTACACTCGGGATGGGCCAGAATCGTAACGTCCGGAAACTGCTTGCGGACATTGATAATGTCTTCAACCGTAAACTTGTCGTGCACCTCGCAGCGTCCCAGCCAGCCAATCATCTGGTAGTTTAGATCCTGGTCGTTGGTCTTTCGCGGATCCATGGTGGGGAAAATAATGTCCATACCGGTTTCCTTGGCCACGTTTTTCGCCAGATACTCGTCAGGCAGGAAAATCACCGTGTCAGTGTTAAGCGACTCGACGACGGCCTTGGCATTACCTGAGGTGCAGCAAATATCCGATTCAGCTTTCACGTCGGCATACGTGTTCACATAGGTGACAACGGGCACGCCAGGAAACCTTCTTTTCAGCTCGCGCACGTCTTCCGCGGTGATGCTGGCAGCCAGTGAACACCCTGCCTTTTCCGAGGGAATCAGCACGGTTTTCTGCGGGTTGAGTATCTTCGCCGTCTCCGCCATAAACTCCACCCCGCAAAAAACGATGATGTCTTTATCGGTGTCAGCCGCACGACGCGCCAACTCGAGAGAGTCGCCGACAAAGTCAGGAACGGAATTGAAGAGCGCCGGCTCCATGTAGTTGTGCCCGAGGATGACCGCGTTCTTCTCGATCTTGAGGCGATTTATTTCTGCCGCGATCTCCGACTTTATTTTTAGTTCGAAGTCAGGCACGACGTTGCCCAGCGCCGCTTGCATCGCCGCATACATTTTTTCCGGGTTGGTTTCAGTAATCACAGTTTCTTTGGTCCTAACTTAATCTCTCGACGCTCCGGTTCGGAGTAGACCGCTTTGACACTGCAAACATCACCGGTGCTGTTTTTCTACTCTCAAGCTCACATCGAACACCGGCGGTGAATGTGTGAGTGCGCCAACCGAAATGAAATCAACTCCCGTTTCGGCAATGGTGCGCACAGTTTGTAGACTTACGTTACCTGATGCCTCGAGTTTGGCGCGGCCGGCCGTTAATCGCACGGCTTGTTTCATTTCGTCGACCGTCATGTTGTCGAGCATGATGCGGTTTACTTCGAGCGCGAGCGCCTCTTCGACATTTTCCAGCGACCTACACTCCACCTCGATCTCTAGATTACCAGCGGCAGCCCGCGCATTGGTGACGGCCTGGGCCAGACTACCGGCATAGTCGATGTGGTTATCCTTGATCAAAATCATATCGTAAAGACCGTGGCGATGATTTTGGCCGCCGCCGCGACGTACTGCGATCTTGTCAGTGGCGCGCAGGCCGGGAGCTGTCTTGCGGGTGTCGAGAATTTTCGCGCGCG
>JANMVC010000171.1:0-1657 GCA_031392315.1 Pyrinomonadaceae bacterium
CAAGGGATCATGCTGAACTTCGTGGATCGTTTGCATGGCCGGGAGATCAGAACGATCCACGAAATCACACGAACGGACACGAACAAAACGTCTGCGTATTCGCGAATGAGAATGTCAAATGACTATTTCAAATGACTGACGAAAACTCACCAGTTCTATTCAATATCGATGGAAGCGTTGCGCGCATCACGCTCAACCGGCCCGAGAAACGAAACGCGCTGAACGCCGCGATGGTGACTGATCTGACGAACGCGTTGCTTCGGGCACCGTTGGAGGAAGCGGTGCGCGTCATTGTAATCACCGGCGCGGGTCAGGACTTTTGCTCCGGAGCGGATCTCGAGGCGCTCAGAAAGATATCTGAAGCGTCAGTGTCCGAGAACGTGGAAGACGCGCGCTCTTTGATGGCGCTCTTTGAGCTGATGCGGCAAGTGCCGGTTCCGGTTGTGGCCGCGGTTCGAGGCCGAGCGCTGGCGGGCGGATGTGGATTGGCGAGCGCCTGTGACCTGGTGCTAGCGGCAAGCTCGGCGCGCTTTGGTTATCCGGAAGTGAAGATCGGTTTCGTTCCGGCAATGGTCCTGGCGATCTTAAAACGCAATGTGTCGGAGAAACGCGCGTTTGAACTCCTTACTCGGGGTGCAGAGATCAGTGCGGAGGAAGCGAAGCAGGTTGGGTTAGTAAATCAGGTATTAAGTGACGAGACCTTCGAAGATGAGGTGAACTCCTACGTAAGCGTCTTCGAGAAGGTGAGTAAGTCTGCCGTAGCGCTTACCAAGACGTTGCTTTATCAAACGGATGGGATGGCATTTAGCGAAGCATTGGAAACCGGAGTGGACGTAAACGTCATTGCCCGCATGTCCGAGGACTGCCAGAAGGGTATAGCTCGCTTTACGAAAAAGGGGTGATATTTTCGTGAAGCGAAAATCCGAAAAGCGTCATAAATCCACAATTTTGAATTTACTTTCACTCAATCCAAGGTTCGATTTGGTTAGTGTCGAGTTTTGCCTTTAAAATTGGTAACCGAGTCGAGCGTTTGCACTGGAACATTGGTTGCTTGGCGAGAATGACGGCGCCACTATGCCCACTTCACTCATCCAGGAAAATTAACATCCGATTTCTCGTATGGAGGCTTTGATATGAAACGCAAGTTTTCGTTCTTGAGGTTAGCTATTTCCATTGGTCTGGTATGGTTCCTGGTCTCACCCGCTTTGGCTCAGGGCACTACTGGCGACATTGCGGGGCGGGTCGTGGACTCAACTGAAAAGATCGTGCCCGGAGCAACTGTTACCGCAACGAACAAGAGCACCGGCCAGGTGAGAACCGCCACTACCAACGACTCCGGGGAATTTTCGATAACTGATCTACCACCTGGAAAATACGACATTACGGTCGAAGCGCCGAGCTTCAACAAGAGCCAGATCCTGAATGCGATCGCGAACGTCACCCAGGGCGGCGGCAATACCTGTATTGGCTGCGGCCTGAATCAAGCGGACACGGCGCTCGACGCCAGCCCGCGCGGCGGCGCCAGCCGGATTATCGTGGTCGTCACGGATGGCATCAACAATCGTCCGGGCAGCAATCCCGCGACGCATCTCGCGCAGGCGATCGCCGCGGCGCACCAAGCCAACACCGTCGTATCGGTCGGCATCGGGGACGGCGT
>JANMVC010000430.1:0-3434 GCA_031392315.1 Pyrinomonadaceae bacterium
GTCGGGTTAGTAGAGGCGCGGCCGCGAATGAAAGGCAACCAGATGTTTATTATTCTGGGGCCCAAGCGGCACAAGGTGCCCAAGTCGAAGCAGCCAGCGCCACAACCAGCGCCACAGCAAGCGCCACAGCCGGAAGCGAACAAGCAGCCGGCAGACGGCAGTAAGCAGTAGGCTGACGGCAGCGGCCTCGGACGGAGCGCGGCAAGTCGCGTAGCGGACCGCAAATTGGCAAATCAGAAATTGGAAATTGGAAATTGGAAATAAGTAGAGGGAGTGAGCTATGCCTAAGTTAAAAACACATAAGGGTGCGGCGAAGCGTTTTCGTCTGACTGCGACTGGGAAGGTCAAACGCGGTCATTCGCATGCTCGCCACATTCTGACCAAGAAGAGTAACAAGCGTAAGAGGTTGCTGGACATTGACGGTCTGGTTTCAACTTCGGACCGTGAGCGGGTAGCGAAGATGCTGCCCTACGGCCGCGACTAGTCCGACAAGCCTTAGTTTGTCGTCACGTCTTCCAGAATCCTATGGATGAAGCGTGAATGTTTTGGAATTGTAAGGAAGCGACAAACTGAAGTTTGTCGGACACAGAAAGGGAGGCAACGATGCCAAGAGTAAAACGTGGAAACAAGCGCCTCGAGCGGCGCAAGAAAATATTGAAGCTGGCGAAAGGTTATCGCGGCACGAAGTCGAAGCTTTACCGGTCGGCAAAAGAATCAGTCGAGCGTGGTTTGAATTTCGCGTACACCGGACGGAAGCTGAAGAAGCGCGATTTTCGTAGTCTGTGGATAGTGCGTATCGGCGCCGCCGCCAGGCTGAATGGTCTGAACTATTCCCAGTTGATGCACGGCCTGAAGCTGGCCGGGGTCGAGTTGGATCGAAAAGTCCTCGCCGACCTCGCCGTCAATCAGCCGGAAGCTTTCAGGGAAGTGACCGTGCAGGCGAAGAATGCGTTGGAGACGAAGAACGAGAAAGCGGCAGCCTGAAACAGCAGACGATTCTGACGATGGCAGAGAATCAAAACGACCAGCATCCCAACGCCGCAGTCGAAGCAGCACGCAAAGCGTTCGAGCAAGAGTTCGAACGCTTTGCCGCCTTTGCGGGTAGTGCCGCGGCGATTGCAGCGCTAACTCTCGCTGAGGCCGAAGCCGAACAGCGCGCCCTGGCTGAGCTGCGGACGCGGCATCTCGGGAAAAAAAGCGCGCTGGCGGCCAGCAAGAAAGCGATTGGCCGGATTGCTCCCGAAGAACGCGCCGCCTTTGGTCAGTTGGTCCAACAAACCGAAGCCGCCATCGTCGAAAAGATCGAGCAAACTGAAGTCGTCCTGAGTAGTGCCATACAATCCGCACGGACCGAACATGAGCGGATCGATGTCACGCTTCCCGGGCGTCGCCCCCGCCGCGGACATCTTCATCCAATTACGATCGTGCGCCAACGCATTGAAGATATTTTCGTCGGGCTGGGTTATGCGATCGAAGACGGTCGGGAGATTGAAACCGATTTCTATAACTTCGAGGCGCTGAATATTCCTGAAACGCATCCGGCGCGTGGCGTTCAGGACACTTTCTATACCACTGAAGTGTTTGCCCTGCGTTCGCAAACCTCAACGGTGCAGATTCACGCGATGCAACGCCGTGGCGCTCCCCTGAGAATGATCGCGCCCGGACGCGTCTTCCGTCGTGACACGCCCGACCCCACACACAATCCCATGTTTTTTCAGGTTGAAGGTCTGTGCGTCGATCGCGGGATCAGCATGGCCCATCTCAAGGGCACGGTCGCAGAGTTTCTGCGGCGGATGTTTGGGCCGGAAACGACGACGCGCTTTCGTCCATCTTACTTTCCGTTTACCGAACCGAGCGCTGAATTCGATTTCAGTTGCTTCAAGTGTGGCGGCTCAGGTTGCCGAATTTGCAAAAACTCCGGCTGGATCGAACTCGGTGGCTCGGGCATGGTTCATCCAAACGTGCTGCGCGCGGCAGGCGTCGATCCGGAGATTTATTCCGGCTTTGCTTTTGGCTTGGGCATCGATCGCATGTGCGCCCTGATGTACGGCCTGGACGATATCCGTTTGCTTTTTGAGAACGACGTGCGCTTTCTGGAACAGTTTGATTAAGGTCAATAGTGAATGGTAAATGGTGAATAGTCCAAAGTCCTTGCTTTTCACCATTTACTATTCACCATTTACCATTTACCTGCACTTATGCTGATTAGCTACAACTGGCTACGGGAACTTACCAATACCGCTCTGACCCCCAGCGAGCTGCGGGAGCGGCTAACTATGGTCGGCCTCGCCATCGATGCGGTGGAGGAGATTGAGGGCGATTCTGTGCTTGACGTAGAAGTGCCATCGAATCGCCCTGATTGTTTGTCGCACATCGGTATAGCTCGTGAGGTCGCCGTCATTGACAAGTCCAAAGTCCAAAGTCCGAAGTCCGAAGTTTTCAAAGCAGAACGCAAAGCAAGCGAGTTCACTTCAGTTGAGATTAACGACCCCGAGCTGTGCCCGCGTTACGCCGCCCGAATTGTGCGCGGAGTTAAGATTGGGCCGTCACCCGGATGGTTGGTTAAGCGCCTGGGCGAGATTGGGCAGCGACCAATCAATAACGTTGCCGACATTACAAACTACGTGCTCCACGAGACGGGTCAACCGCTTCACGCGTTCGATTTATCAAAACTGGCGGACCACCGCATCGTGGTACGACGCGCGAATGCGGGAGAAAAGTTGAGGACCCTGGATGGCGTGGAGCGACAACTCGATCCCGAGATGCTGGTCATAGCCGATGCTACAGTGCCAGTAGCGCTGGCCGGCATCATGGGCGGTCTCGACTCAGAGATTTCCGCGGGCACGACAGATGTGCTGATTGAAAGTGCTTATTTCAATCCTGATTCCGTTCGTCGCACCGCGCGCAGACTCGGAATGGACACGGAAGCTTCGCGCCGTTTTGAACGTGGCGCCGATTGCGAGAATGTGCTTAACGCGCAAGCACGCTGCATCGAACTCATTTGCCAGATTGCTGGAGGTGCTGCGACGGAAGACGTCATCGACGTCTACCCGATCCCGTCGCCGGCACGTCGAATAAAGTTCCATCCGGCACGAGTTGAAAGTCTCACCTCAGTTCAGGTTCACGAATCGGAGATGAATCGAATCCTGTTAGCCCTGGGTTTCGCGGGCAGCGATGCCGACCCCGAAGGATCGCAGAGTTTCGTGGTGCCGAGTTGGCGTGTCGACGTTAGCGTCGAAGAGGATCTGGTCGAAGAAGTTGTGCGCCATGTCGGCTACGACAAGATTACTTCGGACTTGCCTCCGTCAAACATGTCGGGTGAGTTCGCCGATGACCATGTGGCTGGCGAACAGCGCCACGTGCTCGACCTCGACCCGATGCGTCAGTGCGGCGACGACACGGTCGAAATCGTGCGCGGGCTCACCGGTCGCCAA
>JANMVC010000206.1:0-3226 GCA_031392315.1 Pyrinomonadaceae bacterium
CTATTCTGAACCCGCTCTTGGTCCAGGTGATGGCGCTCGGTTATCACTTCAACATGTATCGCGGCAAGCCGCTGCTCAAAAAAGGCGGCACGCTGATTCTGCATCATCCCTGCAACGACGAATTCGATCACAACTTCCATCCGAGTTACATCGAATTCTTCAACCGCCTGCTACCGGAGACGCGCGATGCCAATGTCTTGCGTGACAAATACGAGCAGGAGTTTGCCAATAATCCGAGCTATGTCGAGATGTACCGGCGCGGCAATGCGTATCACGGTTCGCATCCGTTTTTCATGTGGTACTGGGGCGAGGGCGGGCGGCAACATGCCGGTCACGTGATCGCTGCCGGCGCGCAAAACGCGCACGTGCCCGCCATGATGGGCTGGGAACGCGCCGACAATTTGACGGAAGCAATAGCGATGGGCCGCAGCTACATGGGGAGTTCGGCTGAGATTACGATGCTGCATCAACCCATCATCGCGATCGCCGACATGGAATAAGAAGTCCGACAAACTTCAGTTTGTCGCTGGCTGCGGTTTTGCGATCCACGACAAGCTGAAGCTTGTCGGACAGAAGCTTGTCGGACGAAGAACACGCATGAAACTGTCACCAACTGAAATCTTCAACGGCCGCCGGATCTTCCTGATCGGTGGCACCGGCTTCATGGGCAAGGTGACGCTCAGCATGCTGTTGCATCGCTTCCCAAACATCGGCCGGGTCTACGTGACTGTGCGCGCGCGCTCGCAGGAAGAATCTGAAATTCGTTTTTGGAATAGTGTCATCACCGCGCCGCCTTTCAATCCTTTGCGGGAGCGTTACGGCAGCGCGCTCGAAGGTTTTATTCGCGATCGGGTCGTCGTCCTCGGCGGCGACATTGGCGATACGAATCTGGGTTACACCGACGAAGAGGCCCAGAAAATAGCTGACGATATCGATGTCGTGGTTAACAGCGCCGGCAACGTCACCTTCAATCCCACGCTCGAGAGCGCGCTGCGCACAAACGTAGTGGGCACCCAAAATGTGATTGCCTTCGCCAAACGCATGAAGCGGCCAGCGCTGGTTCATGTTTCGACCTGCTTTGTGGCCGGCAATCGATCTGGGCCGGTTTGGGAAAGCGATCCGGTCCTTGGCTATTTTCCGCGGAAGCATGAGCTGACTGGTGTAGAGTTTTCCGTCGAACGGGAGATCAAAGACTGCGCCCAGCTCGCCGAACGAGTACGTGAAGAATCCCGCGACGCCATGATGACCGCGCAGTTTCGCGACCTCGCCCGCAAGCGTCTGAATGACGAAGGCCGCGACACCGACGACCCCGATTCACTCGGACTTGCCGTCGCCCGCGAAAGAAAAGTCTGGACGCGCACCCGCCTCACCGAACTCGGCATGGAGCGCGCGGCGTGGTGGGGTTGGCCTAACATCTACACTTACACGAAGTCGCTGGGCGAACAGCTCGTGGCCGCGGAAATAGGAATTGTCCGCAGCATCGTTCGTCCAAGCATTGTCGAGTCCGCGTTGTCATATCCGTTTCCCGGTTGGAACGAGGGATTCACCACCACCGCGCCAATTATTTTCCTGGTCCTCAAGGGACAGACGCAGATTCCCGCGGACGAGAAACTAATTCTCGATATCACCCCGGTCGATCAGGTCGTCTCGGTGATGCTCGCGGTTGCGGCCCAGGCCTGCGTTGAAGAGCCGCAACTAGTGCATCAGGCCGCCACGGGCGATTCCAATCCAGCCAACATGGATCGCATCATCGGTCTGGTGGGCTTGTTCAAACGCCGGCACTTTCAGGAGAAAACTACCGGCTCGAAATTGCTGAATGAAGTGGCCTCCCGCATGGAACCTCGCCGCGTTGGCTCAGAAACTTTTGAGAAGCTTTCGGTGCCGATGTTCAACCGGGCAGCGAAGAAAGCCTCGTCGTTGCTGGACCGAGCGAAGCCGCGCTGGGGCGGAGGTCGCGCGATTGATGTTATTGATCGGCTCAAGTCAACGGTAGATCGTGTTGAAGAAATAACTCACGAGACGACCGAGGCGTTTGACCTCTTCCGGCCGTTTACGATCGAAAACGCTTACATCTTCCGTTCCGATAACGTCCGCGCACTGTTCGCGCGCATCAGCGAAGACGAGCGCGGACTGCTGGGCTGGTATCCGGAAAAGTTTGACTGGTACGACTACTGGCTCAACGTTCATTTGCCCGGACTCAAGAAATGGGTCTTCCCCACGCTCGAGGAAGAAATGCGCGCGCAGCCCAAGCGAATCTACACCTATCGCGATCTCCTCGAGCTGTTTGAGACTTCAACCAAACGCCACTCAACGCGCGTGGCGATGCGCATCGAACGCGACGGGCGACACGAGCAGTACACCTACGCCGACTTGCGCGAGCTGGCGAACCGCGCCGCCGGCTTTCTCGCCAGCGAGGGTATCAAGCCGGGAGACCGAGTAATGCTGGTCAGCCAGAACACGCCGGAGTGGGGCATGACCTATTTCGGCGTGCTGAAGACGGGAGCAAGCTGCATCCCGGTCGATCCCGAAAGCTCCATCGATGAAATTATTAACTTCGCGCGCGCGGGCGAGGCGGCGGGCATTGTTCTCAGCGAGAAACTCAATAACGATCATCCCGACCTGGTTGACCGGCTTTCCCAAGCGGGACTTCAGGCGCGCATCTGGACGTTTGACCAACTGTTTGCCATACCGGATGAGCAGGTAGAAGATGCGCGGCTGGCCATGTTGCCCGCTCGCGTTACCGCGCAGTCGCTGGCTTCTTTGATTTTCACCTCGGGCACCACCGGCCGGCCGAAGGGCGTAATGCTTTCGCATCGAAATCTCACCAGCATGGTTTCGATGCTCTCATCTGTCTTCGACATGAGCACGAAAGACGGCGTGCTGTCAGTTTTGCCGCTCCATCACACGTTTGAGTTCTCTACCGGGTTCCTGACGCCGCTGAGTCGTGGCGCGCAGATTACTTATTTGCCTGAGTTGACCGGCGAAGCATTGGCCAGCGCAATCAAGAATGGCCACGTCACCGGCATGGTGGGTGTACCAGCTTTGTGGGAACTGCTCCACCGCCGCATCAAGAATAAACTTTACGAGCGCAGCGACTTGATCGGTAAAACTGCCGACGCGATGATTCAGGCAAACGCCTGGCTGCGCGACAGGACGTCGCTGAATCTTGGCCGCGCGCGGGATCAAGGTGCAGGCCCTCCTCGATCCCTCCGCCGGCCTGGTGTCC
>JANMVC010000350.1:0-3246 GCA_031392315.1 Pyrinomonadaceae bacterium
ACAACGAACCACTTGCGTTTTCCAGCGAGATCTTTGCCGCTGGGAAAGTATGTTGACATGGTTAAGTATCTCTGTTTTCAGCGAGTAAAACGCGAACGGTTAGAATAACTAACGCCTGAAAAGGTGTCAAGTTGAGGCCCTATAGTCCGAATAGTCCGACAAACTTCAGTTTGTCGTCGCCCGCGACAAACTTCAGTTTGTCGGACATCAAACCGGACAATCAAAAGGCCCCCGGGCATCTGCCCTGGGGCCTTTCGGTAGTTCTCTTCGTTGGTGGTTACGGCTCCGTAGGCTTCGGAACCTCGTTTTTCTTGAGCTTCGGAGGTTCCGGCTTATCGGTAGGCTTCGACTCGATCCCGTCCGGACTCGTCGGCTCGTCGGGAGTCGGCTGCCGTCGCTTCAATGTTGGCCGTCCCGGTGCACCTTCATCCGCGCCCGGCAGGGCTCCGGCGACGGAAGCTCTGGCGTTGGAAAGTCGCAGCAAACGCGACTTAACTCGCTGAAACTCCGAAGTGCTGATCACGTATTCCTCGTGCTCGGGAAACCTGGCGGCCAGGGCAATCGCGGCAGCGCGGCGGTCGGGTGGCGCAGGATGCGAAGCAAACGCGCGGGCAATCAATCCCGGCTTCTTCTTGTTTTTGGCTTCGAGCTTTTCAAACATCGTGGACATCGCGCCCGGATCGTAACCAGCCGCGTACATGTATTGAACGCCCAGTTTGTCTGCTTCGCTTTCAGCGCTGCGGCTAAATTTCATGAAGGCGCCGAGCAAACCGAGTCCGGCGGTGTTCTGATAAATCATTCCCGGGATGCCGCCAAGGAAGATTGACGTGCCCATCGCCAGGTATTCGAGCAGCGAAGCCTTTGTCTGGTTTTCAACTGAATGCCGCGCGGCCACGTGGGCAATCTCATGAGCCATCACGCCCGCCACTTCAGCTTCGTTGTCCGCCACCAACAGCAGTCCTTTGTTGACGTAGAAGAAACCGCCCGGCAGGGCAAACGCGTTGACCTCGTCTGAGTCGATAACTTTGATGGTGAAGGGAATGCGCGCGTCTGAGTGCAACACAATGTTCTGGCCCACGCGATTTACGTACTCAGTGATCAGCGGGTCGTCGATAAACTTCGCTTGCCGATCAACCTCGGCGGCCAGCTCGCGGCCAATCTTCACTTCCTTCTCGGTGGAGCCGCTCATCTTGGCGATAATGCCCTTGTTGATGTTGCGCTTCCCGATCATGTTTGGGTCTTCGTTTACCGAAAGCGGTTTGTTTGAGCTGACCACCGGGGCCGGCTTCGTGTCTTTCTTGCTGTCCGCTTTGGCTTGAGACTTCGCGCTCGCTTTGGTAGACGACTGCGTCGCCGCGGGAGCTGTAGTGGTCTGCGACGTGCTTTGAGTGGTCTGCGTCGTTTGCGCGAGGCCCGCGACGGAGCCAGCAAGCACCGAAGCCGTCAGCGCCAGCGCGGTGGTGATGCGGGAGAAGCTGTTCATCTTGAAAAACCTCCAGAAACTACGAAACAGGCACTGGCGGGATTTACCCTGACCGAACCCTTGTCCAACTTTGTCAAACTTGGAATTTTTGGTTTTGCACCGACGAAACTAGAATTGGAATAGCCCGTGAGGAACAAGTCCCGCGAGGCCATTTTTCGCTATTTTCAAACGCGCAGTCTATGATGCCAGGCGGCCGCCGCATGGTTGTGCGGTCTGGCGCTGCTCAAAAGACTAGCGGCGCTTTTTCGGGAGCAATACGTGTCAATCGGTTGCGATGGGGAAGCAGCGGCATTATAGCCGAACTCCAACCCGGGAACCTAAGAACTTGTCGCGGTTCTCTAATGTCCGACGAGCTTTAGAAACCTCTGAACAGTCAAAGGTCCGAAGCGCTCTTACCGCGAAGCGGTTATGTAACTTAGCCCAGGGTTGGCGCGCTTCGCGGCTACCCTGGGACCAGGAGTTATTAAAACGTTCCAACCCCAACGGGGTTATGACAGTTTTTCTGGCCCAGTGCCGAGTTGCCAACCTGACATAACCCCGTTGGGGTTCTATCTTTCGCAACCCCGTTTCCCAGGGTAGCCCGCAGCGGCCAACCCTGGGCTGTGGGACACCACCGCTTTGCGGTACTCAGAAATCTGACTTGATTGGAGCCTTCTTGAGATTGTAGTGTCAGTGCGACAAACTTCTTTTTTGTCGGACAATTTCATCGATATCTTCAAATGGCGATCAAATCTCCTCGGAAAGTTAAGCCCAGCGTCACCATCATCGGCATCGGCCGCGTCGGCCAAACTCTGGCAAGCGCCCTTCAATCAGCAGGCTACCCCATTCTCACCCTTGTCTTTCACAGCCGGCCCCAGGTTCGAAAGTCTGGCAAGCTCTTTGAGAACCACTTTCCAAAGGCTTTGCTTTTGAGTTTCGATCAGCTTGAGCGCTTGCCTGCCAGCGACATCATTCTGATTACTACGCCCGACGATGCAATTGAAGAGACAGCGAAAAAACTGGCAGCGTTGCACAAGGGCGGGCGACGTCGGGCGGTATTTCACACCAGCGGCGCGCTTTCGTCGGAAGTTCTCAGGCCGTTGGCGTCCGCCGGATTCACTTTCGCCTCGATTCATCCGCTTGTGGCCATAGACCCGGCTGACGGAGACGCTGCCCTGCGCGGTGCGTTCTACTGTATCGAGGGAAACAAGGCGGCAGTCAGGGTCGCCAGGTCTATTGTTCTTGATCTTGGTGGCACGCCCATCCTCATCAAGCCCGAACAGAAAGCGCTTTACCACCTGGCTGCCTTGATGGCGTCGCCGCATCTCGTCGCACTTTTTGATCTCGCGGTCGAACTAATGGTCGCGAGCGGTGTGAAGTGGGCTGACGCGCGCGAGATGTTGTTGCCACTCGTGGATAGCACCGTCAAAAATCTACACACGCGCAATCCTTCATCTGCCCTGACGGGAACTTTCGCCCGCGGCGACATCGGCACCGTTGAGCGCCACTTGAAAGCGATCACGAAGAATAGCCCGCCTGACGCCCTCGAGATTTACCGGCTCCTCGGCCTGCGTTCGCTGCAACTCGCGAAGGCGAATGGCCTCGATCCGAAGAAGATCCAACAGATTACAAGACTCCTGAACAGCGGCACCAGGAAGCCGCGAAAGCGTTAAACGATCCACTAAAACACACGAAGCAACACTAAAGCTATTAGTGTTGTTTCGTGTTCATTCGTGGATCGTGTTTCCCTCCGTTTGTCGATTCTCGCCTCACGGCTTACGATT
>JANMVC010000461.1:0-1744 GCA_031392315.1 Pyrinomonadaceae bacterium
ACTGCGCCAGGAGTTAACTAAGCGCGGCCACAGCTTCAACAGCCAATCCGACACCGAGGTGTTGCCTCATCTGTATGAAGAGTTTGGCGACGCGATGGTCGAGCGGCTCAATGGCATGTTTGCGTTTGCGCTCTGGGACGCCCGCCGCCGCCGGCTGTTCATCGCGCGCGACCGGTTTGGGGAGAAGCCGCTCTACTGGGGCGTCTTCGATAACACCTTGCTTTTCGCTTCCGAGCCGAAGGTGTTGCTGGCACATCCGTCGGTTCATACGTCGCTGAATCTTCAGGCGCTGCGGCAGTATCTTTCTTTCGACTACGTGCCGGCGCCGCTTTCGATCTATGAAGGCATTAACAAGCTGCCGGCGGCCCACACGCTGACGCTCGAGGCGGGCAAGATTGAAACCAGAGCCTACTGGCGACTGAGTTATGCCAAAGCTCAAACGCCTCCATCAGAAGCCGAAGCCGCGGAACATCTGCGCGAGTTGTTAGCCGACTCGGTACGCATGCGGCTGGTTTCAGACGTGCCGTTGGGAGTTTTGCTATCCGGCGGCGTTGATTCTTCGACCGTGGCGGCGCTTGCGGTGGAGGCCTCGTCAGAGGCCGTCAAGACATTTTCGATTTCGTTTGCCGAGTCGTCGTTTGATGAATCGACTTACGCTCGCGCGGTGGCAAAGTTTCTCGGCACCGATCATCACGAAGAACGTCTCAGCGCCAATCTGGCGGCGAATCTCGTCGGCGAGATTGGCTCATGGATGGACGAGCCTTTCAGCGATTCGTCGCTGGTTCCCACCTATCTCCTGTCGCGGTTCACGCGCAAGCATGTGACGGTCGCGCTCGGCGGCGATGGCGGCGATGAGCTTTTCGCCGGCTACCCGATGTATCGCGGCCACCGCTGGGCGGATGCCTACGCGAAGGTGCCAGGGTTTCTGCGGAAGGGGATCGTCGAACCGTTGGTAAGGGCGCTGCCGGTCAAGACCAAGAACCTTTCATTCGACTACAAAGCGCTGCGATTCATCACCGGGGCGAAATACGATCGCGTGACACAACATCACGTTTGGTTTGGTTCGTTCACACCGGATGCGCAGGAGCAGTTGTTAACCGCTGAGGCACTAGCCGCCAGCGATGGCGATATTTATCGCGACGCGCGCCGGATGATGGCGGAATGCGACTCCACCAACACAGTCGAGCAAATGCAGAGTCTCGATACGCAGCTTTACCTGGCCGAAGACATCCTCACGAAAGTGGATCGCGCCAGCATGGCGGTGTCGCTGGAAGTGCGCGCGCCTTTTCTCGACCCGCGGGTCGCTGAGTTTGCCGCGTCGTTGCCGGCAGATTACAAATTGCGAGGGCGCCACACGAAATATATTTTGAAGCGCGCGATTGCGGATTCGCTGCCTCCATTTGTGACGCGCCGCGGCAAGAAAGGCTTTGGAGTACCAGTGGCGGAATGGCTCAAAGGAAAACTGCGCCCGCTTGCGCGCGATCTGCTGTCACCGGAGCGCGTGCGCCGCGCCGGCGTGTTTAATCCGGAATATGTCACGCGGCTACAGGATGAGCACGAACGCGGCGTGGCAAATCATCGCAAGCTGCTGTGGACGCTCTTGATGTTTGAACTTTGGCACGAGAGCTTTATCGAAACTGCGCGGCGCATTGAAACATCTGTGAGCAGCAGGCAGTGAGCAGCAAGCGGTGAGCGGTGAGCAGAGGGCTTGCGGCTACGCCGTCGGATGTGCGGAAGGTCTGTG
>JANMVC010000500.1:0-4635 GCA_031392315.1 Pyrinomonadaceae bacterium
GCCCGCCAGGTTTATCGGCCTGGCAGAGGAAACGGGATTGATTATTGAAATCGGTGACACTGTCTTGCGGCGCGCTTGTCGCCAGACCCTCGAATGGGAAGCCCAGGGCCACGGCAGCATGCGCATGGCAGTTAACATTTCCGCGCGTCATTTTCAGCAGAAGGGTTTTTTGGAGCGCATCGTCGCCATTCTCGACGAAACCGGACTTGCTCCAAATCGACTTGAACTGGAGTTAACTGAAACGTCGATCATGGAGAATGCGGGAGCCGCGGCTGACCTCCTGGGCCAACTCCGCGCGCTGGGAGTTCGCATAGCGATCGACGACTTCGGCACTGGCTATTCGTCGCTTAGTTATCTGAAACAGCTTCCCATCGACACGGTGAAACTCGACCGCTCTTTTGTCAGCGGGGCCACCACCGATCCAAACGACGCCGCGCTGGTGATGGCGATTATTACGCTTGCGCATAATCTTCATCTGAAAGTGATCGCCGAAGGAGTGGAAACTGAGGAGCAGAAGATTTTCCTCGGCCTGCTGCGGTGCGACGAAGCGCAAGGCTACCTGTTTGGTAAGCCCATGCCGCCGGATGTATTTGCCTCCACCCTCTCCGCCGATCCGGAGCTCTAAGCCAACCCCCCATCCAAATCGAGAAATAGCTCGGCCGTCAGTGGTTCCACCGCTTCCGGACCAGTATCCCAACCATTTTCCTGAACTCAGCTAGTGGCCATTCACCGTAGTCGTCTGTGGTTAACTGGGCGTCCTGCTGTGGTAGCCAACGTTCTCGCGATTCCGCCCTCGTCATAGGATCACCCCAATCAAAACGAGGCCCGGCCTCAATCGATAGGAGAATCCATGACGACCGACACCATCAAATCCAGTCTGCGCGGCATCTGTTTCGCGCTTGCCGTCCTCGCGGTTGGTTCCGCTTCAGCTTTCGCGCAGACCCCCGAGGACAAAACCCTTTCACCGTATTTCGTGGTCAAAGGCGACCCAAACGTAGATCATTTACCGCTCAAAGCCACCCACGTTGACATCGCCGTCTCGGGTGTGATCGCCGACGTAAAAGTGGTGCAGACGTATCGCAATGAAGGCTCGCGGCCCATCAATGCGTCCTACGTTTTCCCGGCCTCCACGCGGGCCGCCGTTTACGCCATGCGAATGCAGATTGGCGATCAGGTGGTCTACGCGAAAATCAAGGAACGCGAGGTAGCGAAGCAGGAGTTTGACGCAGCCAAGCGTGAAGGGAAGAGCGCGTCGCTGTTGGAACAGGACCGGCCCAATGTGTTTTCGATGAGCCTGGCCAACATCATGCCGCAGGATCAGATTGAAATTGAACTGCGCTACACCGAGCTGCTAGTGCCGACCGACGGCGTTTACGAAGTTGTCTACCCGACCGTGGTTGGTCCGAGATATTCCTCCCAGCCTGAGGCCTCAGCGCCAAAGCAGGATCAGTTCGTTAAGACGCCGTATCTTCACGAGGGCAACCAGCCCACCAGCACGCTGCACATTTCCGCCAGAGTCTCCGCCGGCGTTCCGATTCAGGATTTGAACTGCACGTCGCACCAGATTGCGCCGATTTGGCCGAGTTCCACTGTGGCGCAACTAACCCTCGATGAGGCGAATGCGTTTCAGGGAAATCGCGACTTTGTTTTGCGCTATCGTCTGGCGGGAAATCAAATCACTTCCGGTCTCCTGCTTTTCCAGGGCGCAGATGAAAACTTTTTTCTCTACATGGCGCAGCCGCCTTTGCGTGTGGCTAGCGACGACATCCCCGCCCGCGAATACATTTTCGTGGTCGACGTTTCAGGCTCGATGAATGGGTTTCCGCTGAACGTGTCCAAACAGTTGCTGCGCGACCTAATCGGCAAACTGCGCCCGACGGATTTGTTCAATGTAGTCTTGTTTGCGGGCGACTCGACGGTGCTGTCTCCCAAGTCTTTGGAGGCCAACCAGGAAAACGTCGCGCTCGCAATTCGTTTGCTTGAGGAACAGCGCGGCAGCGGCGGCACTGAACTTCTGCCCGCGGTGCAACAAGCCATGGGCCTGCCGCGGGCGGCGAGCGTCTCGCGCAGCATCGTGCTGGTGACGGATGGCTACATCTCCGGCGAGCAGGGTGTGTTTGATTACATCCGCGAGCACCTCAGCGAATGCAACGTGTTCGCGTTTGGCATCGGCTCGTCAGTAAATCGTTATCTCATTGAAGGCGTGGCCAAGGCTGGAATGGGCGAGCCATTCATCGTGACCAACGAGACTGAAGCGCCGGGCATTGCCGCCCGGTTTCGTGAGTACATTCAGACTCCCGTCCTGACCGACATTCGGGTAGTCGCCAACGGTTTCGACATTTACGATGTTCATCCCGCTCATCTTCCCGATCTGCTGGCCCAGCGTCCCGTGATTCTCTTCGGCAAATGGCGTGGCCCGGTAGGTGGAACTTTTGAACTGACCGGTAAGTCCGGCAGCGGAGACTATTCGGCGAGTCTAAACGTCGGCGGTGTCCAGCCGGACGAAGGCAATCGCGCGCTGCGTTATCTATGGGCGCGTTCGCGCATCGCTGAACTGTCCGACTATGGCGCGAGAAACGTGTCGGCCGAGCGGGCCAGGGAAATTACTTCGCTGGGATTGAAGTACAGCTTGTTGACGCAGTACACGTCGTTCATAGCGGTGTTGGAGCAGCTAAGGAATCCATTGGGTCCGGCCCAGGATGTGAAGCAGCCGCAGCCGCTGCCGCTGGGAGTGGGCGATCTGGCAGTGGGCCAGGGAACTGAAGCAGGCACGGAACCTGAACTCGTTTGGCTGATAGCCACGGTTCTACTATTCGGGATGTTTATGGTGCTTCGCTCGCGACGGAGACAAGTGGGCAGTCTCTGGAGTTGAGTGGAGCAGGGGGGCGAGGCAATGGCGACTATTCAAATAACCATTGCCGGCCTCCCGTGTCCTCTGCGGCTCGGCGGTGAATTCAATCGGGTCAAGGCTCACCGCCGAGTCGCAGAGAGCGCAGGGATTACGCAGAACGGATTATTGCTATGACCACCAGGTTTAATTGGAACCGCGCAGCACAGTTGGCGGTCGTGTTATTGGGCGCGTTGGCGCTCAAGCAACACTATGCAACCGCGAGCGTCGATCAACTGCGCTGGATACTCGCGCCCACCACCCGCATCGTCGAATTCGTCATTGGTTCAAAGTTTGAGTTTGAATCGCACGCGGGCTACATGTCAGGCGACCACACGTTTCTGATCGCCGCATCGTGTGCCGGAGTAAACTTTCTCATCACCGCCTTCCTCATGCTTTCATTGCGAAAGCTCTGGAGCGAACGAAACGTCTCCTGGCGATTTATCCCGACCGCAGCCTTCGTCGCTTATCTCGCCACATTGGTTGCCAACACAGTTCGCATCTCCACGGCCATACGCCTGCAGCGGACGCCGCTGGAGTTTGCGTCGCTCGACGGAAATCAGTTGCACCGCTTCGAGGGCATCTTCATCTATTTTGGATTTCTCTTGTTGCTGTTTCTGATAACCGAGAACGGCGTGCGGACAAACGCCAGGACGCAGACCAGGGATGCAACTATCGCGCAAGCAGTTTCAACCGACGCAGAATTGCCTGCACGCCGCTACCGTTTGCTGCGGCAAACATTTTTCCCGCTCTTGATTTACTACGCAACCACCCTGGGAATTCCCGCAGTTACCGCTGCCGTTCGCCGCGGACCCGCCGCCGCCGACTTCTGGGAGCATTCCGTTTTCGTCTTCTTGACGCCGCTCATCCTGCTGCTGCCGCTCGCTTCATATCAGTTCGCGCGCGGGCGTTGGCGCAGTCGCGGGCAAAGTCGCCACTCGCGGCGCACGGAAAATCTTTGGGCTGCTCGTTGATTCGGGTTAGATTAGTCGAAACCGAACCACCCCGAAGGAGAACAACCCGATGAAAAAGCTACTGCTCGTTCTATGCGTGGGTTTGCTATTCGCAGCCTGCGGCAAGAAATCAACTGTAGAAATAAAACTCGACGGCCAGGAGATCCCTTTCGAAACCAAGTCTGCCTGGATTACGGCGCAGGATGCAATTTACGGATCCAGCGTAGCCGGCGAACAGAAGCACGCGCTGCGTTGGATCACCTTGCGAAATTACGACTACCAGGTGAAGGGCGCGCTTTCAGCCAATGAAGGTCAACTGAGTTCGCCAGAGCAGGTGAAACTATTCTTGTCGGTGCACGACGAAGCGGGAACGAACAAGGACACGCCCATCAAAGTTTCCACATTCAACGGCGCGAAGAGTGGGGCAATGCAGTTTGAATTTATCAATCTCACCATTTACAAAGAGGGCAAAGAAAAATCTTATCGCGTGTCGCTTAGCTCAATTGCCCACCGGCAGGAGTCGGAAGTAAAGATTCTTTCCGTCACGGATGACATGGTGACCGGTGAAGTGAGTGTTAACGCCAAGGTCGATGACAAGGTGCTGACGATCAAGGGACCGTTCACGGCGAAGATCTTCAAGCCTTGAGCGCGTAGACCTTCGGCCGCTGCTACGCGTACGACGCCACGGGTGTTACCTGTACGCTCGGTCCGCGCGAAATTGCCGGAAGAAATTCCACCTGCGGTGCAATCTGAAAAACAGAATCCAACCGCGTGAGTTCCAGCAGCATCCGGATT
>JANMVC010000548.1:0-3703 GCA_031392315.1 Pyrinomonadaceae bacterium
CCGCAGCGTCGTGCCCATTTCGTTTAGGTCCGCCTTTGCCGTTTGGTCCGCGGGGTTTTGATCCGCCGCCAAATCCAGTTTTTATTAACGGACTAGTGCCGGTGACCGTTGTGGCCATTCCCCGTCCCTTCAGTTGCCGGCACCGTCCCAGGGTCCGGCTCGGTCTGCATTATGTAATCGTTGGGTGCGCCCGGTACCGCAAACTCATATGGCCCACGATAAACAGTCGGGATCACACCGGCGAAGTTGTCGTGCGGCGGCGGGCTGGTAGTGATCCACTCGAGCGTCGTCGCCTCCCACGGATTCGCACCCGCCTTCTTGCCCTTGAACAAGCTCCACACCAGGTTGAAGTAGAACAGAAGCTGAGCGATGACGGTTGCAATCGCAGCAATGGAAACGAAGACCACCAGCGGCTGGAGCGTCGCGAGAAATTCATATTCGGTAAACTGTGCGAAGCGGCGCGGCATACCGACAATGCCCATCGTGTGCATCGGCACGAAGATGCAATAGACGCCGATGAAAGTTACCCAGAAGTGGAGTCGGCCGAGGCGCTCGCTCATCATCCGGCCAAACATTTTCGGGAACCAGAAATAGATGGCCGCAAACATGCCGAAGATTGAAGCCACACCCATCACCAGATGGAAATGCGCAGTCACGAAATAGGTATCGTGCATCGGCAGGTCGAGCGAGCTTTGACCCAACACGAGACCAGTTATTCCACCGGCGACGAACAGCGACACAAACCCAATTGCAAACAACATCGGCGTGTCGAAACGGATCCGTGCGCCCCAAAGCGTACCCAGCCAGTTAAAAGTTTTGACTGCCGAAGGCACGCCAATCGAGAGCGTCAGGATTGAAAAGGTCATGGCCGAATAGGGGCTCATGCCGCTGATGAACATGTGATGGCCCCAGACAAAGAACCCGAGCAATCCAATCGCAAAGATCGCAAACACCATCGCGCGATAACCAAACACCGGCTTGCGTGCGAAAGTTGAAAGGATGTGGGACGTTGCGCCCATGCCGGGCAGGATAGCGATGTAAACTTCCGGATGTCCGAAGAACCAAAACAAGTGCTGCCAAAGGATTGGCGAACCGCCCGTATGAATCGGAAAATTCGCGGACGTTCCTGACAACACGCCGCTGACATATAGCCCGCCGGGAATAAAGAAGCTGGTGCCTGCAGTTCTATCGAGCAGAAGTAGCACGCCGCCGCCGAGCAGCACTGGGAAGGAGAGCAGCGCCAACACGGCAGTGGTGAACCAGGCCCAACACGTCAAGGGCATGCGCATCAGAGACATTCCCGGAGCGCGCATGTTAAGCAGAGTGGTGATGAAGTTGAGCGCGCCGAGCAATGAACCAACGCAGAAAATCGCGATGCTGATGATCCATAAGTTCATCCCCATGCCCTGACCTGGCCCGGCGTTAGGCAAGGCACTTAGCGGCGCGTAACCTGTCCACCCTCCGATCGGTCCGATGGTTGACTCCGCACCGGAGAAAAAGATGGCCGCAAGGATCACGATAAACCCAACGAAAGTGACCCAGAACGACAGCATGTTCAGCACCGGAAACGCCATGTCTTCGGCGCCGATTTGGATCGGCAGGAAATAGTTGCCGAAGCCACCCTGCGGTGCCGTGGTTAAAACGAAGAAGACCATGATCGTTCCGTGCATGGTCACCAGCGATAGATAAAATTCCGGCGTCATCATGCCGCCCGGCGCGCCACCCGGAAACAGGGTTCCGAGGATGGGCCAATTCGTTCCAGGCCATGACAGATTCATGCGCATCAGCACGGACATCGTCATGCCCACCAGCACCGCCGCCAGGGCCAGAATGATGTACTGGATGCCAATGACCTTGTGATCCAGGCTGAAGATGTACTTACGAATGAAGCTGGTGGGCGGCTCGTGCCGGTGCACTGCTCCGTGCGTTTCGTGCGTGTCTCCTGACATCCGTTATCTCCTCTTGGTAGAGCCCGAATTTACTGGAACGTTCTTCGCTGGCAATGAATCGGAAAATGAAACTAATAACGCGGGGCCGGCAATTTGTATTTGGCCAGCAATTCCGTCATGCGTGTTTGAAACTGATCCTGCGGTAGCGCCATCAATGCCGTGTGTTCATCCGCCGGTAGCACCAACATGAAACTACGCATCTTGAAGTGGAGTTGACCGCAAAGCTCGGCGCAGGCGAGTTCATACTTGCCCGGCGTGTTGGCGGTGAAGTGGACTTTGATTGCCATTCCCGGAACCAGGTCCTGCTTAAACCTGAGCTGCGGCACCCAAAAATTATGGATGACGTCTTTCGAGCGCAGGGTCAGCTCAACCGGACGGCCGGCGGGAATCGCGATCACGCTGTGTACCGCATCGTCTTTGGCGCTGGGGTCGGCTTCGTCAATCCCGATGAAGTTAAGCGCTGAGTCGTCGATCAGAGTTGGATGGGTACGGCCAAACACGCCATCCTTGCCGGCGTAGTGGAAGTTCCATTGAAACTGCTGCGCGACAACTTCTACTTGAAACGAACCGGCGGGCGCATCGTTAAATCGGAGCGAGGCCCACACGCTTTGGCCCATCACCGCCAAGCCAATGAAGATCACCGCTGTGACGATCGTCCAGACAACCTCCAGGCGATTGCTGCCATGCGTGTAAGTGGCGCGCTCAGTTTGGCCCCGGTCGCGATACTTCCAAACCATCCAACCGAGCCCTACCTGCGCCGCCGTAAACGAAAGACCCACGACGATGATCGTCAGCAGGAACTGGCGGTCCAGCGCCGGCGCGTGTTCCGAAATAGCAATCGGAAACCACCACTTGTTTATGAAAAAGAGACTGACCGAACCCAGAGTCAGGATCCAGATGATAACCGCCAGAGCACGTCCCATCGGTTAGATCTCCTTAGTTGTCCGACAAAACTTTAGTTTGTCGTCATTCGACTTGGCGTGATTCGACAAACTGAAGTTTGTCGGACTATTTACTATCGATAACCATCAAAATGAACAAGAGTGGCAGATAGATAACCGACGCGAGCAAAAGCCGCCGCGCCTCTTGTCTGGATTTAGAAAATGCCGCGCGCACACTACTGTAAAGAAAAAGCAGCCCCAGCACGATTGCGCCGTAGAGATAAATTTTGCCGGATGTACCAAGCAATGTAGGAAGCAAGCTCACCGGCAATAACATGAGTGTGTAAACAACGATCTGCTGGCCGGTCACGCGTCCATCCGGCTCGACCACGGGCAACATGAGAATGCCGGCGCGGCTGTAGTCTTCGCGATACATCCAGGCAATCGCCAGGAAGTGGGGAAACTGCCAGAGAAAAAGAATCGCAAACAAGACCCAGGCTTCGAGGCTAATGTCGCCACGAGCTGCCGCCCAACCAATTAGCGGCGGCACCGCACCAGGAAAAGCCCCCACCATCGTCGAAAGCGACGTGCGCGTCTTCAGTGGCGTGTAGGCAAACAGATAACCCGCGATCACCGTCAGACCGAGCAAACCGGTTAAAGGATTGACCAGAAACGTAAGGTAGATTTCAGCCAACACAGTCAGCGTCACGCCAAACGTCAGGGCCTCCCAGGGCATCAGTTTTCCCGACGGCAGCGGCCGGTTCGCTGTCCGACGCATGAGCAAATCGAGATCGCGCTCCATGTATTGATTGAGCGTGGCGATACCGGAGGACAGCAGCGCGATGCCAAACATCGCGCGGGCCATCAATCCAT
>JANMVC010000563.1:0-4694 GCA_031392315.1 Pyrinomonadaceae bacterium
TGGTTTTACTGACGAGATCGAAGCACTGCGGCGCGACAATCTGATTCGCGGCGGTTCACTCGACAACGCCATCGTGCTCACCCGCGACGGGATGTTGAATCAGACGGGTCTGAGGTTTCGCGATGAGTTTGTGCGCCACAAAATCCTGGACATCATCGGCGATCTCGCGCTGTTGGGAATGCCAATTCTCGGAAAGGTTTTGGCCGAACGGAGCGGCCACATTATGCATGCGGGTTTGATGTCGAAGCTTCTGCGCATGCGCTCGGCGTGGGACATCGTTGACATGCCGGAGATACAAGTCCAACGTCCCGAGTCCAAAGTCCAAAGTCAGGTTCTGGCAACTTGATTCGCCTAACTTCGAATTACTTCCCCCACCCACGCACGGAAAGAGCTTATCGCTTTGGGTAAGGGAGACTTTGGGCTTTGGACGTTTCTAGAGTCCACTGCGGACGATGTCGTGCAGGCGGATCAAACCAATGCAAACACCAGCCTCATCCACTACGGGTAAGACGGAAATCTGTGAAGGTCGATCCTCCATCAATCGCAGAGCATCGTAAGCGAGCAACTCGGGACGAGCAGAAGCAGGATTTTTAGTCATGACCTCGTCACACTCCAAGCTACCGAGCGCTGATGCATCACACTTTTGAATCGTGCGGCGCAGATCACCATCTGTAATAATCCCCGCCAGCCGTCCGTTTCCGTCAACAACATTGACCGCTCCTAGTCCGCCATCGCTGATCCGTTTGACCAGCTCAACCCACGCGGCACCGATCTGGATGATCGGATTCGCCGTGCCGCCGTGCATTAAGTCCGCAACCTTCAAAGTAAGGCGCTTACCAAGTTGGCCCGCCGGGTGATTGATCGCGAAATCATCGGGTGTAAGGCCTTTCGCCTGCATCAAGGTCATCGCTAATGCATCGCCCAGCGCGAGCGCAACAGTCGTGCTGGTCGTCGGCGCGAGATTGAGCGGACACGCTTCCTGATCAACAGTTCCATCAATCACCGCGGCGGCCCGCCGCGCGAGGGTTGAACGAAGATTGCCCACCAAAGCAACGATTGGAACCTGCCGATGATTCAGGTAAGGCAGCATTTCAATTATTTCATCTGTCTCGCCGCTGTTGCTGAGGATCATGACCACATCGTCTGGCTGAATAATTCCGATGCCGCCATGCAACGCGTCTGAAGGATGAAGATGAATCGCCGCCGTGCCGGTGCTGGTCAGTGTCGCGGCAATTTTCTGGGCAATGATTCCAGACTTGCCTACGCCCAGCAGCACAATTTTGCCTTTACATCCGGCGAGCAACTGAACGACCCGCTCGATGTCGTCCTGTTTCAAGCGGGCAGCAGTCTGCGCAATCGCTTCCGACTCCAAACGCAGCACGCCGAGCACATCAGTGAAGTATTGTTTGTCTGGCATTCGCTCTTACTGATATACGACGAGGCGCGGCTTTTGCAAGTCGCGAGTGGCCCAAACTGTTCACAACTGTCGGGAAGGGACTAAACGCGAAAATTTTCCATTTCTCATTTCTCATTTTTCATCCGGTCATTTAACGGCCGCGTTCTGCCAATGGAAAATGAGAATTGAAAAATGGAAAATGTTGATTCCGAGTCGCTAATGGCGGGCGTCTATGAGGCTGTGTTATCTTTTCCTGCCAACCAAAATTGCCCGCGTAGCTCAGTGGATTAGAGCGTTCGCCTCCGGAGCGAAAGGTCGCAGGTTCGACCCCTGCCGCGGGTACCAAAAAGCAGAAGTCAGAAGACAGAATTCAGATGTCAGAAGTTTGGCAGTGGCGCATTCTGGCTCCTTAATTCTGTCTTCTGTATTCAGACCTCTGTTTTACACGACCGCCTGATCGGTAATCTCCAGTCCCTTATCAATAATCGCAAACGCCTCGCGCATCTCTGCTTCAGTGATACACAGCGGTGGGTTGGTGAAAAAGGAATTCCAGCGTACGAACGTGTAGAGGCCTTGCTCGCGGAAAAACTTTCCGAGCGCCTGCATCTCGGGCGAGGTGCCATTGAACGGGGCCATCGGTTCGCGCGTTTCCTGATTACGAACCAACTCCACAATTCCAAAGAGCCCGATGTTGCGCGTGGCGCCTACCGAAGGATGCCGGCTCGCAAGCTCGCCGTGCAAAGTGCTCATCAGCGCGCCCATGTTCCGCGCGTTCTCGATCAGCTTGTCTTCTTCATACACAGCGATCGTTGCCAGCGCCGTGGCGCAGGCGAGCGGATGGCTGTTGTAAGTTAGCCCACCATAGAAAACATTCTTCTCGAAGTGGTCCGCGATGTGCCGCCGCATGCCGATGGCGCCCAACTGCACGTAGGCGCTGGTCAAACCCTTGGCCATTGAAATCAGATCGGGCACGATCTTCCAATGGTCAACTGAGAACCATTCGCCGGTGCGTCCGAAGCCGGCCATCACTTCATCCGCAATCAGCAGGATGCCGTGCTTATCGCAAAGCGCGCGTAGCCCCTGCATGTAGCCGTCAGGCGGAATCAGAATGCCGTTTGTCCCAACCACAGGCTCGACAATGATCGCCGCGACGGTCTTCGCCCCTTCTAATTCGAGCACTTCCTCGGTCAGGCCCAGCACTTCCTCAGTCGTGTCCATCCCCTTCTGAATGCCATGGTAAAAATCGGGAATGCGGAAGACGCCGGGAATGCCAGGCTCGGCGGCCCAGCGGCGCGGATCGCCAGTCAGCGTCAGCGCACCCGCGGTTCCGCCGTGATACGAGCGATACCGCGCGCCAATTTTGTGGCGCCCGGTGAACAACCGCGCGATGCGAATCGCGTTTTCGTTTGCTTCGGCGCCGCCGTTAGTGAAGAAGAAGGCATCGATATCACCGGGTGTGATTTCGGCGAGCTTGGCGCCCAGTCGCGCCCGCACGTCGGTAGCCATGAACGGGTTCGCGTAAGGAAGCACCGCCGCCTGCTCCTGGATTGCGCGCACGACGCGTTCGTCGCCGTGGCCGATGTTCACGCACATCAGTTGGCTGTTGAAGTCGATGAAGCGTTTGCCTTCGGGCGTCCAGAAATAAATGCCTTTGGCGCGCGCAACTGGAATCGGATCCACGGCAGACTGCGCGGACCATTCGAAGATTGTGTGACGGCGGCAGAGATCGACTATCTGTTCGCCCGTCATGGAATCGGAAGTTGTAGTCATTTGAGCGCGATGTTATCAGAAGACCGAGGTCAGGGAACAGAGGCCAGAAGTTCTTCCGTGCAACCTGACATAGGCTACCTTGGTACGAGCCAAAGGCGGCGACCCCCAGTCATTTTACTCGCGGTGTGATGCCAAAGCCTCCGCCGACCGTCACCGAGTTAGAGTTATCCTGTTTCTGTAGCTGGGAGTCTCGACTACCGGGCACTCTCCGGAAAATGTTAGGCTGCGGGCGATGTCCGACGATCTCAACAACTTGCGCGAAGATCAGCGGACGGTTCTGGTTGTCGACGACTTCGACGACACGCGCCTCCTCTTGCGCACGTGGCTCAAGCGCAAAGGTTTTCAGGTAGTCGAAGCTGAGAATGGAAAGCAGGCGGTCGCTGTCGCGGAAAAGCATAATCCTGACTTCATCATCATGGATGTCGAGATGCCTGAGCTTGACGGATTAAACGCGACGCGCCAAATTCGGGCCATGAAGCAGTTTGCCAAAGTGCCGATCGTGGCGGTCTCTGCTTATGGCGCCGATCAATATCGCGAGCGGGCCTTGGCGGCCGGATGCGATGAATACGTTTCGACCCCATTCGATCCGGATGAGCTTGAGAAACTGATTCGGTCGTTACTTAGGTGAACGCAGGAGACTATCCGCAGATTTCGCAGATGACGCAGATTACAAAGACCGCCCCGCGACAACGCCACTCTCGCTCCTCCAGCGGAGATCGGGTTAGTCTGCGCAGTCTGCCTGCTCGGCAGTTTCCGGTGAGCAGGCGCTCTTTGATGCTGGTCTCGCTGTTAATTTTAGTCTGCTCGGGAAGAGCTTTCACGCAGGACAACAAGTGCCAGTTGAAGTTGTCCGAGCTTTCGGAATCGGCTGAACTCTTCGGCTTTCGTCTGGGCATGACCACCGAGCAAGTTAAGGCGCGCGTACCTCAAATCGTTTTTGGCAGGACCAACGAATTCGGCGTGGCGCAAACCAGCATCAGCCCTGATTTCGATCCGCGATTCGATAAGGCAAGCTTCGCCGGAGTAAGGACTGTGTCCTTTGATTTCCTCGACAACCGATTGACCTCGATCTGGTTTGGCTACGACGGAACGTTTAAGTGGCAGAGTGTGCCTGACTACGTAAAAGGAATTTCGCAGGCGTTGCGGTTGCCAGGCACCTGGATTCCCTGGAAGGTGCGCGGCCAGCGACTTGTCTGCACTGACTTCGAGACGACGGTGACCATGGTGGGCGAGGGGCCAAGCTTCCGCATCCACGACCTGAGCGCTGAACAATTGATCGCGGCGCGCCGTGCGGAAAAGGAAGAACTCGAATCGGCAGGGACCGAAGACGCGCCCATTGAAATTATCGCCGACAAACAAGGCAAGATTTATTACCCGGAGGACTGCCAGCCGGCGGCCGGGATAAAAGAAACGAATCTCGTCGTTTTTAAGACTGTCGAGGAAGCGCAAAAGGCAGGCTACAAGCTGGCAAAGGCGTGCCAGTAAGATCAGAAGTTCAGAAGTCAGAAAACAGAGATCAGAAAATCAG
>JANMVC010000577.1:0-2390 GCA_031392315.1 Pyrinomonadaceae bacterium
TCAGTGGTCAGTTCTTTCCGTTCAGCCAACGGACAACTGACCACGAACAACTGACTATCCGTCGTATCTCTTGAATAAAAGCGCTGCATTCGTTCCCCCAAAACCAAAGCTGTTGGAGAGCGCGTATTCAACTTCGGCCGGGCGCGGCGCGTTTGGTATGTAATCGAGATCGCAGTCGGGATCGGGGTTCACGTAGTTAATTGTCGGCGGCAGCATTTTTCGATGGATAGCCAAGGCGGAGAACACGCCTTCAATTCCGCCGGCTGCGCCCAGCAAATGTCCAGTCATCGATTTTGTTGAACTCACCGCCAGCTTGTAGGCGTGCTTGCCAAACGTTTGTCTGATCGCGAGCGTTTCAAACTTGTCGTTGTAAGGAGTGGATGTGCCATGCGCATTGATGTAACCCACCCGTTCGGGCTCAATGCCGGCATCGCGCAAAGTCTTCAGCATGACGCGGATCGCGCCGGAGCCGGTTTCATCAGGCATGGTGAGATGAAACGCATCCGCGGTCATCCCATAGCCAACGAGCTCGGCATAAATCCGCGCACCTCGCCGCTTCGCCATTTCAAGTTCTTCCAGAATCATGATGCCCGCGCCTTCGCCAATGACAAAGCCATCGCGGTCGCGTTCAAAAGGACGGCAGGCGTGTTGCGGGTCTTCATTACGCGTTGACAGTGCTCGCATCGAAGCGAACCCGGCGACACTCATCGGCGTAATGGCCGACTCCGCGCCGCCGCAAATCATGATGTCGGCGTCGCCGCGCTGAATGATTCTGAAACTGTCGCCAATTGCATGAGCGCCGGCAGCACAGGCTGTGGCGGTGGCTGAGTTTGGTCCTTTCGCGCCGTAACGAATTGAAACCTGGCCGGCAGCCAGGTTCACAATCGCTGAGACGATGAAAAAGGGTGAAACGCGATCGGGGCCTTCATCGAGTAGCTTTGAGTGTTCGCGCTCGATCGCCCAGAAGTCACCAATGCCGCTGCTGATGTAGGTGCCGGCATTTTCAGAGACGTCGTCGGGAAACTTTCCCTTCTCCGTGAGTTCCAGCCCGCTGTCAGCGATGGCTTCAGTAGCGGCGGCAATAGCGTAATGAATAAAGGCGCCCATCTTGCGCGCCTCTTTCTTGGCGATAAACTTCAGCGGGTCGAAGTCCTGAACCTCCGCGGCAATCTTGACCGAAAACTTCTCCGTGTCAAACTTCTTGATGTAGCCCACACCGTTGCGCCCTTCCATGAGCGCCGACCAGGTGGATTCCACTGTATTGCCGACCGGGGTTATCAGACCCAGCCCTGTGACAACTACTCGACGTGCCAAATCAAAACTCCCTTGAAAAGCAGGTGAACGGTGAAAAGTGAAGCGTGAAAAGCAGGCGGATCGCGGACCGAACTCTTCACCTTTCACCCATCACGATTCACTATTTCTTATGCTGGTCGATGTAGTTGTAAGCGTCGCGCACGCTCTGGATCTTCTCAGCGTCTTCATCGGGAATCTCGATGCCGAATTCCTCTTCGAAGCGCATCACTAATTCCACCGTATCCAGGGAATCGGCGCCCAAGTCGTCGATGAAGCGAGCGTTTGGAGTAACTTCGTTTTCGTCCACACCTAATTCGTCGACGATGATCTGCTTGACCTTATTCTCGATCTCTTGATCGGCCATTTTGGTTTTGCTCCTCTGAAATGAAGTATCAATTCTACTTAAGAAATGCCAAGGTTTGCCGCAGCCGTTTTCAAGCTCGCCATATCCTCGACATTGAAACATCTGACTTCCCGGCTGATCTGCCGCATTAAGCCAGTCAAAACTTTTCCCGGTCCAACTTCCACGAAGGTATCAACACCTTCACTAATCAACAACTCGATCGACTCGAGCCAGCGCACTGGCGACGAAACCTGCCTCACCAAAGCGTTGTGTGCTTCAGCCGCCTTTGTGATTCGGGCCGCATCAACATTTACCACCAGCGGGACCTGCAAATCCTCGAAGGCGATGGCGTCCAGATACTCGGCTAAACGGTCCTGGGCCGGCATCATTAGGCTACAGTGAAAAGGCGCGCTGACCTTTAACTTTACAACCTTCTTCGCACCACGCGCCTTGATCAATTCACTGGCCCGATCGATTGCCTCAGTGTGCCCGGCAATCACTGCCTGGTTCGCCGAATTAATGTTGGCCGGCGCGCAAACCTGACCTTGGCGCGCTTCCTCACAGGCGATTTCAATATCCTTCAGGTCGGCACCCAGCACGGCGGCCATCGCGCCCACGCCCGCCGGTACAGCCTCCTGCATGTAGCGTCCGCGGGCGCGTACACCCGCCGGGTCTTCCTCACCTCGGCCTCGGACTGGAACGTGGTCGCGAGGCGCCGCCGGGCCAGGACGAAGCCAATCCCCACCATCAGGCC
>JANMVC010000611.1:0-8208 GCA_031392315.1 Pyrinomonadaceae bacterium
GTGGCGCTGCGGCGAAACCTCGAGGTCCGGAAGGCCAAACACTTCGCGCTGCAAACGGATGCAGGCGTCCAATTCTTTAAGCGAAACGCATTCGCGGATCTTGAAGTCTTCCATTTCTATTCACGAGGAGGGACGCTGAACGGATGCGCCAGAACTCAGCCCCTTGGATGTCCGATCGGAATCTGAATGGTGGTGCGCAACCCTGGCTCTCGATTTTGAAGATCCACGCTGCCTGAAATCACATCGAGCAAACGCTTGCCGATGATGATTCCCAGTTCGTTGAGGTCTGTCCTTCCCGTCTGCGCCATGTCTTCCGGATCGAAGACTTGCGAAACGTCCTCAACGGGCTCGCCTTCGTCGTCAATTTGAATTCGCAGCGCAGGGCCGGGCAGGGTCTCAGCATGAATCCGGACAACTTGTCCTTCCCGACTCCGACTAATGGCCCACGCCAAAAACGTGTAAAGAATCTGCCGCAAGCGGCCTTGATCAGACACGATCGTGGTTACATCCGGAGCCTGGCTACTCACCACCGACACTTCCTGCTTCTGCGCCAGTCGCGCCACCGCGGCCCAACTTTCGCGCAACGTCTCAGGAAGCGAAAACTCCTGAAGAAAAATCTCAGACGCCCCAACTTCCAGCCGTGACAAATCGACGAGTTGATTGAGACTGGTCAGAAGTTGCTTGCCGGAATTTTGAATCTTCAGGCAAAAGCGCTGCTGCGGCTCGGTTAACTTTTCCTGATCCAAAAGAATTTCGGTGAAGCCGAGAATCGAGGTTAGGGGAGTTCGCAACTCATGCGACATGCGCGCGAGAAAGAGCGAACGGTAATTTGAAACAAACCGCAGTTCCCGATTCGCAGCTTCAAGCTCGACCGTCCGCTGCTGCAACTGCTCAATCAGGTGCGCCACGCGCTGGTCAGACTCTTCCGCGCTTTCGTTTTTAACTCTGGTCGGACTATCGCTCACTGTTTTTCGTGTCAAGAGAACGATGAATTGCGAGCCGTCACCGACAGTCAGCCAGTAACGCACACCTGTTTATTTTGTTTAGTGAAGTCAATATAAGTCTGCCCCAGAGGAGTGTCAAAGCGTTGCTTCTTTTTTAACTAAATCGTGCGTTATGATGCTGGACGTAACGCAAACTGTTAGTTTGCGTGGGCGGCAACCAGTTCAACTGCGCAAGAAGGAATCGTCCGCAAACTAGCCTTTGCACCACAAAGAGTCATTCAAGACCACATGAACGGGAAACTAGCTGATCAACCACTTGCGGAGCTGATTCGTGAGATAGGTTCCAAATCTCTGTCCGGAGCGCTGCGGCTGGAGCATGAGCGGGCCCGGACGGCGATCTACTTCGTGAAAGGACAAATCACGTTTGCCGCATCCAATATTCGCACCTTGCGCTTGCGCGAATATCTGAAGAAGTTGGATTTGATTTCAGAAAAGGAATTTGCCGGTTTGGAAACCCCGAGCGCGGATATTAGCCTGGCTGCGTCGTTGCGCGACGCGGGTAAGCTGAGTCAGAAAGATTTTGATTCCCTGCTCGCCGCCCTGGTTTCGGATGTCTTGCGCGTACCGCTGCTGTGGACTGAAGGCACCTGGGAATTTGACGAGCGAGCGCGTCTCGACGCTCCCGTCGAAGTGAAGCTGAATCCGATTATTCTGTTAAGAGAAGCCGCGCAACGATTGCCTTTGCAGTTTGTATCGCACCGCCTCCGAAACCCAAACGAAACGATTTCGCGGTCCACCGACAGTTCCGTCAACACCAGCTTCCAGCCGGCTGAAAGTTTTGTTTTGTCACGCCTTGATGAGCCCATGAAACTGGAAGCGTTGGTTGCCGTCAGTGGGTTAAGAGAGCTCGATGCTTATCGGGTAATCTATGGCCTCGCCCTCGGGGGGTTCGTGCAACGCGAGCATTGGCAAAATGCTTTTCGAACAGAACCTGGCACCACCACCGCGCCGCAGGTTACCGTACCAGTCCAGCCGAGCGCTGAGAAGGTCAAACCCGAAGTCACGGATCGCTGGGCAACGGCACAGGAAACAGACAACGAAGACAGTCTGGGAGATTTCCTGGAACGACTGCGGGTGGCCGAAACATTCTACGAAGTCCTGGATGTGGAGCCACAGTCTGCCGTAAATGAAATTAAAGAGGCCTATTATGGATTGGCCCGGCGTTATCATCCGGACCGGTTTCATTTGAAATCAGGTACACGGTTGCATGAACAGATCAGTTCTGCCTTCGCGCGCATTACGCAGGCCTACGAAACATTGATCGATGGCGGCGCCCGCCGGACGTACGACGCAACCATCAAGCGTTCCCGAAAGTTTGAGCGGGCCGCGCCAAAATCGAACAAGGCGCGACCTGGCGCAGCTTCCAGCAATGACGAGGGCGCCAAGTCAGACCCCATCGAATCAAGCGTTGCCCAGGCTGAACGCTACTTTCGCGAAGGATTTGGCTGTTTGCAGCAAGGTCAAATTAATACGGCAACCACACACCTGGCCGCGGCTGCGAGGCTGAATCCCCAGGAGGGCAGGTTTCGCGCTTACTACGGCCGCGCCCTGGCGAATAACGAGACAACCCGACGCCTCGCCGAAAGCGAAATGCAGACGGCCGTGAAGCTCGATCCCTCAAACCCGCTTTACCGGACCATGCTGGCTGAACTCTACTTCGATCTGAAGTTTTACCGCCGGGCGCAAACGGAGTTGGATAAGGCGTTGGAGCTGGATCCGAATAATGCGACTGCGCAGGGACTGGTGCGCAGACTTGGAAACTTGCGTTAAGCCAGAAGGCAATGAGAAATTGAGCGCTGCGATGTTTTTCGTCAAGTAGGAAACAAACATGTCCGCCACCTTGATCCGCAGTGACAGAGATCGCGACGCCCGCGAGGCCTATTTGCATTTGGCCGAGGCCGCCGATCGATTCGAGCAGTATGCCAATCCGCATGCGGTCCGCATTGCTGCGATTGCTGATGCGCTGGCGGAGGCGTTTCATCTGGCTCCGCAGGATCGGAAGTCGTTGCGCATCGCGGCGCGAATGCACGACCTCGGCGAAGTGGCGATGGAACGTGAATACATCAAGCGGGCCGGCTCGCTGACTGATGAAGAGCGGACAGACCTCGAACGCCATCCGGTCATTGGCGAACAGGAAGCTGCGCGCGCGAGCGCTGATCGGGCCGTGCAGTTATTAGTCAGATGGCATCATGAATGGTGGAACGGCGGCGGTTATCCCGATGCACTCCGACAGAATGAGATTCCGCTGGCGGCCAGGATTCTCCGCGTCGCTGATTCCTACGCAGCCCTGACTGACGCGCGTCCTTTTCGCCCGGCGCTACGCGCAGATAAAGCGCGAGAACAATTGATTGAGCGCGCCGGAATCGAGTTTGATCCTGCCGTAGTGACGGCTTTTCTGTCGTTGAACGATCTGGATGAGTTGCGATCGTTTGCCACGACGGAGTTGGAACTCGAGAGAGATGTGCAACCAGCCATCGATGAAGACGACCGGCCGTTGTTCTCGTCGTTCATGGAATAAAGGCCAGTCAGAACCGCCTCCGGCAGCGGGCGGGCCGACCTGTTAGTCGCTCGGCAGAGGCGAACAGATGTGTCGGCCCGCGACCGCAGGCGGTTCTGACAAAGCAAGAGCATATGGCGTCAACCTCATTTCCCAACGGCTGGTTAAATTTTGAGCTTAGCGTTTTGCGGCGCTTGAAGTTCACCTCTGTAGCTCTGCCCTTCACCGGCGAACCCACGCTCGCTTCCCAACTCAAACGCTGGCAGGTGCGCGTGGCCGCAAACGATCCGATGGCCTGGTCTTACACGAAAGCCACCGCCACTGTCGAAAACAATTCCGAGCGTCTCAGCGCTGACGAGATTGAAGCAATTCTTGAAGATGCTTATGTTCCGCGTGAGCGGCTCGATAACCCTTCGCTACTGAAACGGTTTAATGAAACTGACGCCTGGTGGTTTGACAACGTTCGCTTCAATGCGGAGCGCTTAGACACAGACTATAAGCGCAGTCTCGCTTTGACGCTCGGCATGATGGTCGGAGATTACGTTCGCTCTTTCGGCGATGACAGCCGTCACTTGCGCGAGCCGCTCTCGCTCTCGCGTATTCTTCGCCAATTGTGGGACACGTTTCCCTTCCCACATGACAATGCGATGCACAACAAGGCAACGAATCAGGACGTGCGCGCTTTCATCGCCGAGCGACGGCATACTGATTTGATGTTTTTACGTTTGCCTGCGCCGGTCGAATTGCAGCCAGTAGAACAGAGCGTTGCCGGCTGGCGCGAGGAATGGCTCCTGGGCGGCGATGACTTCTGGGACGAGATGGACAAAGCGCGCTCCGGAAAACTCGGCGCGCGCGTGCAAAGCAAGCAGCAATACCTGGGCTTCGTTGAGGACCTGCTGCACACGGCCGCGCATATTCCCACCTGGGCTATCGCGTTGACGGAAAATGGATTTATTTCAAACGATGAACTCGTGGAAACTATCGAGCGCGTCCGCAAGGTCGACGCAGTCTATTCGAAGGATTTTTCGGATCTGCTCGGTGTGCGGGCAGCGATTGTGACTGCCGAGAGCTAGCGAAGCGGTTTGAAGTCCGGCTAAAGGCGCGCCTTACGGCTCACTCGCCTGCCACCACAAATCGATAACCTACACCGCGCACAGTCAAAAGATGCTGCGGCTTCGCCGGATCGTCCTCAAGATACTTTCTCAACCTAACGATAAAATTATCAATCGCGCGCGTGTCCGTATCCTCGTTCAATCCCCAGACGTCTTCCAGAATTGATTTTCGCGAAACCACATTGCCGGCGTGGCGGATCAGGTAGCGGAGGAGCTGCGCTTCCATCAAAGTTAATCTGATTGTTTGTTGAGATGTGCGCAGTTCAAGATTGCCAAAGTCGATAATACGTCCGGCAAAGCGATACTCTTCCGGCCCCGCGCCCACAATAGGCGAAGCACTCTCTGCAACAACTGCGCTGGGCTGAGTTTGGGTTTGGTCCCGGTGAAACCATTCACGCCGCCGCAGCAACCCATTCAAGCGCGCGAGCAACACCGACAGTTCGAATGGTTTTGGCAGGTAGTCGTCAGCGCCTGACTCGAATCCCTTCAGCACATCTTCCGGCCGTCCGCGCGCCGTCAGCATCAGGATCGGCACGTAGTGTCCGGCCGAGCGAAGTTCGCTGGCCACCGCGAACCCATCCTTGCCCGGCAACATTACGTCGAGCACCAGCGCGTCGTAGCGTTGCTGTTCGTTAACAACCAGAGCCAAAGCGGCCTCGCCATCTCCGACGGTCTCAACCGTGTAGCCCTCCGCTTCCAGATTGAAACGCAAGCCATCCGCGAGGTGTTGCTCGTCTTCGACTATCAGTACGGCGCTCATCGTTTGCTGACTCTCAAATTGTTCATACCCTGGGGAGATGAATTGTAAAAGTGGTTCCCAAACCCGGGCCGTCACTTTCAGCAAAAACTTTCCCACCGTGCTTTTCAATTATCGAATGCACGATAAACAGGCCAAGCCCGGTTCCCTTAACTCGGGCCATCACGCGCCCCGGCACGCGATAAAATCTCTTGAAGATGCGATTCAACTGCGCCGGAGCGAGGCCCACGCCGCTATCCCCAACCCGCACGGCAATCTTTTTCTCGTCCACAGCGGCGACTTCCACGGTCAGATGAATACCCTTGTCGGAATACTTCACGGCGTTGTCCAGAAGATTCATGATCGCGGCGCGCAGTTCGTCAGCGTCACCCTTAACGCGGGCCGTTTCTCCCTCGAGCGATTCAGTGTAGACCAACGCGTCAGGCTCCAGGTTGTAACGAATGTTGGCCAGAGCGATGCAGTCGCTCACCAACTCACCAACGTCAATGATGGTGCGGTTAAGCCGGCGCCGCTTTTGTCCCACGCTGCCGGCGCGCAACACCTGCTCGACCGTTTGTAGAAGCCGATCGCTGTCAGCCAGCATGATGCTGTAAAACTTCTGCTGTTGCTCTTCGCTCATCTCGCGCTTTTTCAACGTCTCCAGGTAGAGGCGGATTGACGTAATCGGTGTCTTCAGTTCATGCGTGACGGCGTTAATGAAAGCATCGTGTTGCTCGTTGCGGCGTATCTCGCGAATTAGGAAAGTGGTGTTGAGCACGAGGCCGACGATGATCAGCAGAAAGAAGATGATGCCAAAAACAAGCAGCGCCACCTCGCGCCAGTTAAGCAAGATCCAGCCGACGTTCAGCGCAATGGCCAGAGCCACGAGGCAGGCGCCGAGCGTTATGAAGAATGCTATTGATTTACGACGGCCACTGACGGACATGGGAGCGATTGTAGCAGTTGGGCAGTTGGGAGTGGGGAGCTTGGCGGTGGGCAGTGGGCGGTAGGCAGTAGGAGCAGACGGCGGGAGCAGTCGGCAGGAGACTGAATTGCGAAGCGCGCCTGCGGACGATGGCGTCCGCGGTCCCAAAGGAAAAAGGCAGCAAGCAGAGTATCTTCTGCCCACTGCCCACTGCTTCCCGTTATGCCGCTTTTTGCAGTTCGTCAAACTGCGGTTTGCCCGCAGCCGCTATTTGTTCCTTGCTTATCTGCCTGATGTCTTTCGCCAGACCGAGAAACTGGAGCGTGCGGATGCCATACCAGTTGATATCAATTTCATACCAAGTCAAGCCGTGCTTGGCAGCGCGCGGATGCGCGTGATGATTGTTGTGCCATCCCTCGCCGAAAGAGAGCAAGGCCACCCACCAGCTATTCGTCGAATCGTCAGTCGTTTCAAAACGCCGCGTGCCCCAAAGATGCGTCGCCGAATTGACGAGCCAGGTTGCATGCAGTCCGACTGTGACGCGCAGGAAGGTTCCAAAAAACAAGAGACCCCAGCCACCGACGGCCAGCAGCACTAATCCCAAAAGAATCAATGGCACGAAGTAAAGACGATTCATCCAGACGTGCACGGGATCCTTCATCAGGTCAGGAGCGTAGCGACGCATAACGCTGTCTTCATGCTGCTGCGCAGTGCCGCGCAGGATCCAACCCATGTGTGCCCACCAACGTCCGTCTCTGGGCGTGTGCGGATCGCCTTCGTGATCGGTGTGCGCGTGATGGATGCGATGTGTGACGACCCAATTGATCGCGCCACCCTCCAGCGCGAGTGCGCCACAAAAAGTCAAAAAGTATTCGACAAACTTCGGCGTCTTATAACCGCGGTGAGTCAGCAACCGATGGAAGCCCATGCCGATTCCCAAGCTGCCCGACACCCACCAAAGCGCCAAACTAATAAAGAGCGCCTTCCAACTAAACATGAACAGCGCCGCAATTGCGCCCGCATGAAAGATCACCATAAACGTGACCGTGATCCAGTTCAGGCTTTCGCGTTCGCCCGCGGCAGGTTTCTTGTTTCCGATCGCTTCAATATTTCGACTCATCATGACTCCCCGGTTAATAAAGTTTCCGCCCACAGTAGGATGCATGGCTCGAGTCATCCTACCAATTCACCAGTGGGGCGTTTGTAATACTTGTGTAAGCCGACCACTCCGTGCACAAAAGCAACCGAGCCGCAACAAAGAAGTACGTAATCACGAGATTCAAAACCCTCCCGTCAATCACGCGCAGGATGCGCGTGCCACACCAAACCTGACGCACCACCCACCGGCCGTAAACTTGCAAAAATGGCCCAGATGGTGCATTATTTCTCGCATACTTCCTCTCTTATGCGTTTGACGGTAGCGCGCCGGGCCTCGTATGGCTGCGGTGCCTTAAGGCATGAGGGTGGGCGATAAAAATCTGTAGAAGCTGCTCAATAGAGCTCCCGAACGCAAGTCTTCGCTGCTAAACCGTTACCGAAGCCGCCTTAGATTCGAAGCTTCTCTTAAGGCCCCAGGCGGGCAAGGACCCTTACATTATGGCGATGAAACTTTACGTAGGAAATCTTTCCTTTCAGACCAGTAACGACGATCTGAAGCAACTTTTTTCCCAGGCAGGCACGGTCGAGTCGGCGTCGGTGGTTGAAGATCGTGACACGGGCCGCTCTCGCGGTTTTGGCTTTGTCGAAATGGCAACGAAGGAAGAAGGCGAAGCGGCCATTGCCCAATTCAACGGACAGGAATTTGCGGGCCGTGCTTTGACTGTTAACGAAGCCCGACCGCGGGAAGACCGTGGGGGCGGGCGTGGCGGCTACGGTGGTAATCGTGGCGGTGGCGGTGGTGGCGGCGGACGCGACCGCGAGTCTCGCTGGTAGTT
>JANMVC010000626.1:0-13483 GCA_031392315.1 Pyrinomonadaceae bacterium
CAGCGATGAAGCCGATGAATATCAAACAGAGAATAACTTTGTGCTGATCCAGCCAGGCGTAGCGCGTTCCCTGCACCATCGAAGTTATGGCCGCGACGCCCGCCGCAATTGACACCGCCACCGTCAGCACGTAGTCAACCAGCAGTGATGCTCCTGCGACGAGTCCGGCGTTAATGCCGAGGTTTTCCTTGGCAACGATGTAAGCGCCGCCGCCCGACGGATAGGCATGAATTGTCTGCCGGTAGCTGATGGCTACGATAACCAGCAACACCGCGATCCCGATGGAGATTGGCACGACATACTTGAAAGCGCCTGCCTGTCCAAACGCCGCGGCAACCGCCAGCACGAGCAGGATTTCCTCAGTGGCATAAGCCGTCGATGAAAGCGCGTCGGAAGAGAAAACCGCTAAGGCAGTTTTCTTCGAGAGCCGCTCGTGGGCCGCTTGTTCCGTCCTAAGCGCGCGGCCGATGATAAATCGTTTGATTTCTGCTGCCATGAATCCTCCCGGCGTTCATCCGTCGTTTTCGAGTCTTACCAGCGCGCCGCAATCATCAAGTCTTCGCGGTCCACATCTTTAAGTATGAGCGTTCTGGTCCGAGGCACTTTTCCCTCGTTCCATAGGTAGTCGCTCAGAAGGCGACGGGCCTGCACCGACCAAAACGAGTTTTCGGCGGGCAGGCTCCGCCTGCTCATGCGCTCGACATACCCAATCGCCTCCTCGTCAATTTTCACCAGCACGTGATGCCGATCTCCACCGGGGCTTTCCACGATGAAGCGCCGTTCGTCTGGTGCTTGCACCGCGCCTTCTGACTCAAGAATGGTGAAGCCATTCATCGTGATTGTTTGGATGAGGGGTTCAGCTGAAACTCCCGGTGTTACTTGAGTGGAAACGGGACTCATGGCTGCGGGCGATTGCTTGGAAAGGGCTGCCGCCACGGCGTTGCGCAAGACTTCTGGCGTCATTGGCTTGCGCACGAAATCAGTCGCGCCTAACTTCATTGCATCCACGGCCAGTTCAATCGAAGCGTATGCGGTCGCCATGATCACGCGGGCGGACGGCGTGCGTTTCTTGATGTGACGCAAAGTCTCCAAACCATTCATGCCCGGCATTCGTTGGTCCAGTAGTACAGCGTTCCAGTTTGAGCCGTCGCCGTAGAGTTCCAGCCCGGCCGATCCGTCGCTCGCTTCGCCCACTACGTAGCCGGCTGCCTCGAGCGTGAGACGCGTCACGCGGCGGATGTTCTCTTCGTCGTCGATTATCAAAATGCTCTTGCTCATCGATTCTTCCTTCCGCGAAACAAGGTCCGCGAACTAAACCACCAAGACACAAGCACAAAGACTTGAACTGAAAATCGATCTGCTATCTCTGTCATTCGCCTTCGTGCCTTCGTTTCTTTGTGGTAAGTCGGCTTCAAACTGAGCCATTACCAACTACCGGCAACGTAAAGGTGAAGGTCGTGCCCTGCTCCAAATCAGACTGCACGCTAATCTGTCCACCGTGTGCCTCAACGATCGACCGCGAGATGGCCAACCCTAATCCGGCTCCACCTGTAGTCGCGCCCGGCACCTGCACAAACTTGTCAAAGATATGCATCAGGTATGCTTTGGGCACTCCACTTCCGGTGTCAGAAACTGAGACAGCGACACATTCTCCGCTGCGCTCTGCGCTAATCCCGATGGCGCCGCGTTTCGTATGGCGAATAGCATTAGTCACCAGATTGCTTATGACCCGTTCAATCTGCGTGCGGTCGGCCAACACGGAAGGGAGATCAACCGGCGTCGCAATTCGAAGCGCCAGCCCCTTCGCTTCAACCTGGGTCCGCAGACCTTCAGCAACTCCATTGACCAGTCGACCGGCCGGCACCGAAGCCAGCTTCGGCTTATCCTCGCCGGCCTCAATCTTCGAGAGATCCAGCAGGTCTTGCATCAACTTATCCAGTCGCTCGCAGTCCTCCCTGCATGCTTGAAGCACTTCGTTTTGTTTATCGCTCAACTCACCAAGCGCACCTTCGAGCAAGAGGTGAACGCCCATCTGCACGCTCGTCAGCGGCGTGCGCAATTCGTGCGAAGCAGTGGCGATGAACTCTGATTTAAGCCGGTCGATTTCGCGCAGATGCGTAATGTCTTCCAGCAGCGTGACGGCGCCGACAATCCGATTCTCGTTGTCGCGCATCGGCGTGGTGCGCAAACGAAATGCTCGCTCCGATCCGGCCACCGCCAGCGGGAGGACCGATGCTGCGCCTTCGCCGGCTACGGCACGTTGCGAGCGCAAGGCCTCGGCGACGGCTCCGGCGATGCGGCTGTCGCGAGCAACTTCTCCCACGTGCTTGCCTCTGTATTCGGCTTCGGGACCAAAGATTTCTTCGGCGGCAGGATTGAGCTTTGTTACGCACCCTTCGGCGTCGGTCACAATCACCGGATCGTAAAGCGAGTCGATAGCGGCTTCCGTGGTTTGCTGCGCTACCACCAGCTCGCCCATGTCCGAGCGTCGCAGTTGCCGGATGCGTTCAGCCATGCGGTTGTACTCGGCGGCGAGGATGCCGACTTCATCGTGCGACGTTACTTCCACTTTTGCGTTCAGGTCGCCGCCGGCTATGCGAACAGTAGTTGCGGTGAGTTGGCGCAATGGCTCGACAATCCGGTTGGCCAGAAAGAGGGCGAGAAATATTCCGGCAGCAACTAACACCCCAGCAACCAGGAGTGTGCGGTAGAACCAGAGTTGGGCCACGCCGGCGGCGGCCTCCGACTTGGCAAGCATGGCGCGTTGATTGAGTTGCAGTAGATGTTCACAGTCAGCGCGAAGCTTGTTGAACTGCGGTTCGAGGCGGCTGAAGTATTCCTCGCGCGCTGAAATCTCCTCAGCCCTTGCACGCGATTGTCGCTCGGAACTGTCTGTAGCATTCACTTTGGCCACGAAGGCGTCGAACATTTGGTAGTAGGCGTCGCGGCCACGGCGAATTGCCTCGATCGCTTCAGGCTCACCAACTTCAGTGATGTTGTTTTCCGCCTTCTGAAAATTTGCGTCGAATCGCTTGCGATGCTCGCGCAGTTGAGTCATCGCTTTGTCACGCGCGCCGAGCAGTGAAAATAAGGCTGCTGAGTCCTGACGCTCAAGACTTTCCTTCATCTCCTGGGCGGCGAGGACTGAGTCGTAATTGTTGGAGATTATGCGTCGGGACACTCCACCCATCTCACGCAGCCGCCAGGCACTCCAGCCACCGAGCACCACGATGGCTGCCACGAAGAGCAGATAGCCGAATAGAAGTTTGGTACGTAAACTCATAACTACAGAAGTCAGAGATCAGAAGTCAGAGGTCCGAGGTCAGACAGAAGCTTGAAGATGACGCCGTGTTCATTCTGACGTCTGATCTTTGATCTCTTCATTCCGACTCCTGACTTCTGACTTCTGCTCCATCTGATCTATCGGCACCACCTGCACGGTCGCATCACGCACCTCATTGAGAAAGCGGTTGATGATCGACCCGTTAAGAAGAATCTCCCACCGTGACCGCGAGGTCTGGCCGAAAATCACATGCGTAATGCCTTCACTCCGCGCAAAGGCGATAAGCTCGTCGGCCACTCGCCGCCCGCTGCGTTTGACCACCTTTGCCCCCAGCTCTTCGGCAAAGCTGATATTTTCCTGGAGCGCAGCGTAATCCCGAGGCTTGATACGGCCGGGCTCTTCGTTTGGCGTTTCGACATAGACCGCATACCAGTCGTTCGCAAGACGCCCGGCGATCCGTGAACCGACGCGTAGAAGCTTTTTCGCGCTGCCGCGTGAGGCCATACAGACCATCACCTTTTCGGGAATGACGGGCTGTTCCAGTCCTTCTCGCTCGCGATAGTCCTGCGACTTGGAGGCCTGATCCTGCGCCACTTGTCGCAACGAAAGCTCGCGCAACGCCGACAAATTTCCCTTGCGAAAAAAGTTATTGAGCGACTGCTCAATCTTCTCGACGCCATAGATCTTTCCCTGCCGCAGCCGCGTCCTGAGGGTGTCAACAGAGACGTCAACATTGACGACTTCATCTGCGCGTCGCAGCACGTGATCCGGTACGGTTTCACGCACCCGCACACCAGTCGTACGCGCTACGGCATCGTTTAGTGATTCAAGATGCTGGATGTTGACGGCGGTAATGACGGAGATTCGCTCATTCAAGAGCTGCAGCACATCTTCGTAGCGCTTGCGATTTTTTGAGCCGGGGACGTTGGTATGTGCCAGTTCATCAACGACCGTGACCTTGGGATGGCGCGCGATGACTGCTTCGACGTCCATCTCTTCGAGCGTGACGCCACGATATTCGATGCGCCGCATTGGCACGCGCTCCAGACCCGGGATCAGCGCAGCCGTTTCAGCCCGACCGTGCGTTTCCACCGCGGCGAGAACAATCTCCACGCCCTGGCGTTTGAGCGCGTGCGCGTCTTCAAGCATCTGATAGGTTTTGCCGACGCCGGGGGCCCCACCGATGTACACACGCAAACTCGCCCGCTCGCCCTCGTTCAGTTTGGCGAGCAGGGATTCCGGCGATGGTCTCTTGTCGTTGTCGGTCACACTAGTCACTTGCTACTTCGTGTTGTTTCGTGTGAGTTCGTGGATCGTTGTCTGCTGTTAGCAAGGACGATCCACTAAATCGCACGAACGAACACTAACCACTATCACTTCTTCATGGGCTTTAGTCTGTCCAAATCCAGATTGAGCTCCAGCACGTTAACCGTCGGTTCGCCGAGGAAAGCGAACTGACGGCCCGCCGTATGCGCCGCGACGATGCGACGTAATTCCCCTTCATTTAATTCACGCTCGCGCGCAACCCGCGGCACCTGGAACTCAGCCGCAGCCGGCGAAATGTGTGGGTCGAGTCCAGAACCAGACGTCGTCACCAAATCAACGGGCACTGCCTTGCCGGGATTCTCCGCCTGCGTTTTCTCCACATCAGCCTTCACCCGGTCGATCAATTTCTGACTCGTCGGACCGAGATTGGATCCCGATGACGCGCCCGCGTCATAGCCGTTGGGACCCGCCGCAGAAGGCCGTGGGCGAAAATAACCGGGCGAGGTAAACGGTTGGCCGATAAGACGCGAACCGATGATCGTGCCGTCAGCACCTTGTATTAGTGATCCATTTGCTTGATCGGGAAAAATGACTTGCGCCAGTCCGGTGACCACTAGCGGATAGACAAGTCCCAACAGCACGGTCGTCACAATCGTCATCAGAATTGCTGTAATTAGATTTTTCATAACTTACCTCCCGTGCGTTCCGCTCTTGCTGGGACCGCGGGCGGCTCGCCCGCACACGACGCTGATACTTCATCACTCTCGAAATCCCGGAGCTGTTCGCGCTTCGCGCTCATTGCAGGCAAGATGCCTGCGCTCCCAGCTCTGCGCCCCCAGTTCTGCGCTCCCAGCTCTGCGCTCCCAGCCGTCACACCAAGCCGATCGCGGTGATGATCATGTCAATCAACTTGATGCCGACGAACGGTACGACCAGGCCGCCTAAGCCGTAAATCAAGAGATTGCGTCTCAACAGTGACGCCGCGCTCATCGCACGGTACTTAACACCTTTCAGAGCGAGCGGAATCAACGCGATAATTACCAGCGCGTTGAAAATCACCGCCGCCAGAATTGCCGACTGCGGCGTCTCCAAACCCATGACGTTAAGAGCCGAGAGCGGCCCATTCAGTCCTCCATTGGCAGCGTAGACCATGGCAAACATTGCCGGAATAATCGCGAAATACTTCGCCACGTCGTTGGCAATCGAAAATGTCGTCAAGGCACCGCGCGTCATCAACAGTTGCTTACCAATCTCTACGATCTCGATCAGTTTGGTTGGGTTTGAGTCGAGGTCAACCATGTTGCCGGCTTCTTTCGCTGCTTGTGTTCCGGTGTTCATCGCCACGCCAACATCTGCCTGAGCAAGCGCTGGTGCGTCGTTAGTCCCATCGCCGGTCATCGCCACGAGCTTCCCTGCTGCCTGCTCTTTCTTAATCAGGGCTATTTTGTCTTCGGGCGTAGCTTCGGCAAGAAAGTCATCCACACCAGCCTCCCTTGCGATTGAAGCGGCGGTCAGCGGGTTATCGCCGGTAATCATCACCGTCCTAATCCCCATCTGGCGCATTTGATTAAAGCGCTCGACCATGCCGCCCTTGACGATGTCTTTCAGATAGATAACGCCCAGTGGTCGCTTGTTATCGGCGACGACTAACGGCGTGCCCCCGGCTTTCGCGATGCGTTCGACGATCTCGCGTAGCTCTTGCGGAGACTGCGCACCGCCTTCGGCTACGAGCTTCTCGATAGCATCCACTGCGCCCTTGCGGATCTCGCGTCCATCAAAATCAACCCCGGACATACGTGTCTGGGCCGTGAAAGGAATGAAGTGAGCCTCATGCGGCGCCAACTCACGCCCGCGCATCTGGTATTTTTCCTTCGCCAGCACGACGATGCTGCGTCCCTCGGGCGTTTCATCCGAGAGCGACGAAAGCTGGGCGGCGTCGGCCAACTCTTGTTCGTTAACTCCAGGCAACGGAATGAACTCGGCCGCCTGACGATTGCCAAGCGTGATCGTCCCTGTCTTATCCAGCAGCAGCGTGTTGACGTCGCCGGCCGCCTCGACCGCACGGCCGGACATGGCCAAAACGTTGTGCTGAATCAGCCGGTCCATTCCGGCAATGCCGATGGCTGAAAGTAATCCGCCGATGGTCGTCGGGATCAAACAAACCAGCAGTGAGACCAGGACGAAGATCGACTGTGGCGCACCCGAATAGATAGCAAAGGGTTGCAACGTGACGACAGCGAGCAGGAAGATGATCGTCAAGCCCGCGAGCAGAATGTTGAGCGCAATCTCGTTGGGCGTCTTCTGTCGCTCCGCGCCTTCGACCAGCGCGATCATACGGTCAATGAAAGTCTCGCCGGGATTCGACGTAATCCGCACCTGGATTTGATCTGACAGAACGCGTGTGCCGCCCGTCACCGCGGACCGGTCGCCGCCCGCCTCACGAATGACTGGAGCCGATTCGCCGGTAATGGCTGATTCGTCTACCGACGCGACGCCCTTGATAATCTCGCCGTCGCCGGGAATGAATTCACCTGCTACGACAAGCACAACATCGTCTTTGCGCAGTTGCGGCGCCTGGATGGTCTCGGTTTGTCCGTTTGGCAACAAGCGATGCGCGGTTGTCTCCGTCTTTGCCTTCCGCAAATTGTCTGCCTGCGCTTTGCCGCGCCCTTCGGCCATGGCCTCGGCGAAGTTGGCGAAGAGCACCGTGAACCACAGCCAGAGCGTGATTTGCAATCCGAACCCAATGCCCGCTGCCCGGGCCGCGATGTCGCGAATCAGGAGCAGCGTTGTGATGCCGCTGCCGACTTCGACAACAAACATCACGGGGTTCTTCATCATGGTGCGCGGGTTTAGTTTGATGAATGAATCGACGATCGCTCGTTGGACGAGCTGCGCGCTCCAGATTGCTTTTTTCTTGCTGTTATCTTTGGTCATATTAATTGTTCGACCAACTTCAGTTTGTCGTGCCGCCCCAAAAAATCTTCTTTCACCAGTCATCGACAAACTAAAGTTTGTCGGACATCAAAATGCTTGTCCCGCCTGCATTAGCAGGTGATCAATAATCGGCCCCAGACTGAGTACCGGGAAAAAAGTCAACGCACCTACGATGACAATCACACTAATGAGTAGCGTCGAAAAAAGCGGCGTCGTCACAGGGAAGGTCCCCAGTGTTGGTGGGACAGTTTTCTTGCGCGCCAGGTTACCGGCAATCGCCAGCATCGGAATGATGATCAGCCAACGCCCGAACAACATCCCAACGCCAAGCGTGGTGTTGTACCACTTCGTATTCGCCGAAATACCTGCGAAGGCGGAGCCGTTATTTGCCGCTCCGGAAGTGAAAGCGTAGAGCATCTCCGACAAGCCATGCGGCCCCTGATTATTCAGTTGCGACGTGCCAAACTCAGGCGAGACAGCGGAGATGCTGGTGAAAATAAGGATCGTCAGCGGGAAGATAAGCACCGCCAGCATCGCCATCTTGACATCGAACGCTTCGATCTTCTTGCCGAGGTATTCCGGCGTACGTCCGACCATCAGTCCGGCAATGAATACCGAAAGCACAACCATGATCAGAATGCCGTAGAGGCCTGCCCCGACACCGCCGAAGATCACTTCGCCCAGCATCATGTTAACCAGCAGGACCATTCCGCCAAGCGGGGTATAGCTGTCGTGCATCGAGTTGACCGCGCCGCAACTGGCATCGGTCGTGACGACAGCGAAGAGCGCGCTGTTGGCGATGCCATAACGCACTTCCTTGCCCTCCATGTTGCCGCCCGATTGCATCGCGCTTGCGGTCTGGTCCGTTCCCGCCAGCAGTGGGTTGCCGCGCGATTCAGCCCAGTAAGTTGCGAATACCCCGGCCATGAAAAGGACGGCCATTGCTGCCCAGACGGCCCAGCCATGTTTCTGTGATCCGGTCATGCGGCCGAGGGTGTACGTCAATCCGGCGGAGATGGCGAAAATCGAGAACATTGCGATCAGGTTTGTGAACGGAGTCGGGTTCTCAAGCGGGTGGGCGGAGTTGACGTTGAAGAAGCCGCCGCCGTTCGTGCCCCACTGCTTGATGAACTCCTGAGAAGCGAGCGGTCCCTGCGCGATGGTCTGCTCTGTCACCGGCTGCGCCTCTTTGACGGGATTGCCCCTGGCGTCGGTGACGACGTTGCCGTCGGCATCAGTCTTGTCCACCTCGAGCGTGATGCCTTTGTCGACTAAATGCACTTTGTCGTAGGCCCGCAAATTTTGAATGGTGCCCTGCGAAACCAGCACGAGGGCGCCGACGATGCAGAAAGGAAACAACACCCAGAGCGTGGCTCGAGTAAAGTCGACCCAGAAGTTACCGAGAGTATCTTTCTCTCGTCGGGCGATGCCGCGGATGAACGCGATTGCGAGCGCGATGCCCGTTGCCGCCGAGACGAAGTTTTGATAAGCCAATCCGGCCATCTGTGTCAGGTAACTCATCGTCGTTTCGCCGACATAGCCCTGCCAGTCGGTGTTCGTCGTGAACGACGCTGCCGTATTGAACGACGAATCAGGCGCAACGCCAGGTAGGCCTTGAGGATTGAACGGCAAGACGCCCTGCAAACGCTGGATCAGGTACAACCCCAGCATCGAGACCGCGCCGAACAGTAGCGCAGCAACCGCATATTCGGTCCAACGCATCTCGCGCTCCGCGTTGACGCGGGTCAGTTTGTAGATCAGGCGCTCGATGGGTCGCAGCACCGGATCCAGAAAAGTGCTCTCGCCGTTGAAAACGTGCGCCATGAAGAGGCCCAGCGGCTTCGTCACGAGCAGGATCAGCGCCAGGAAGAATAGAATTTGTAACCAGCCGCTTAATGTCATAAGGCCTCAGTCGGCGGACGGCAGGAGCAGTCGGCAGAACGAAAAACCTTTGGGGTACTGCTGCCGTCTGCTCCTGCCGACTGCTCCTAAAACTTTTCCGGAAGCAAGAGCGCGTAAGCAAGATAAACAAGCAGCAACGCGGCGGCTGCCAGCCCTATGATTGATTCAAGGTTCATTGAACTATAGCGCTCTCATTCACACCCGGCTTGAGCCGGGTGCCTTCACAGAAAGCCACGCACCGGAAACCGTTTAAACGGTTTCTGGTCGTCTCGCCCCTAGTCCACCTGGCTGAAGCCAGGTGTGAATGAGAATCTCAAACGCCCTCCTACTGCAACTTTTCGCATCCGCGCACGTAAGCGAGCGCGAGCAGAAAAAAGATGATGGTGACCGTGATAAAAATAAGATCGAGCAACTGTTGCGTCTCCTTCGGGTTTGATTAATTAAAGTTGTAGCCAAGCTCCACCAGAAAGAAATGATTGCCATTGCGGAGATTTGAATTGCCGAGCGAATAGCCGGCATAGCCTGTCACGCGCGGGTGAGGCTTGAAAATTACGCCCGGCGTGAAGTAGCCGGCGGCGTGTTTGCCCGTATACCAATCGGCAGCGAAGCCGAACGTCGGCGTGATTGGTTGTTCGAACCCAAACTGCGCGCCGCCGCGTTGGGCGCCTGCCGCAACAACACTGTCACTAAAGTGGTAGCCACCAAAAGTGACTCTCGTCTTTGTGCGAAATGTCTTGCTGGCTTCGGCGTAGACGTAGTTTCCGAAGTTGTACGACTTGTTGCGCACCGGGATGAACAGGTTGTCACCGAGCACAATGGCCCAGCCGTTCTTGCCGCCGTCGTACGCTTTGAACTTGATCGCGGGAACGAGAGCCGTTGAGTCTTTACCTGGATTGATATTCCCGGTGATGTTTAGCCCAACCTCAAACTGACTGCCGGCGCCCACCACCACGCGCGGCACAAACGACGAGAATCGCGGAACGATGCTCCCTGGATCGTTGTTCAGCTTGAACGGTACATCAACCTCGACGTAGACCTTCCCCTTCTCAAGAATATCGGTGGTCGGCACATTGAAAATAGTCTGCTGCGCGCGGAGTTCGAGCGGTAAGAGAACGATTAAGCTGAAGACGATGGTCCCTACGAATGCCTGAACGACTGGAACACTGCCCCGCTCTCTTTTACGGGCAGTCGAGTCGGAGTCGCGCTCCATCCAATCGAGGCAGTAGCCCGCCGCGATGAGCAGCGGAATTGTGGCGACGAGCAGTGCCGTCCCGAGGCCGCGGACCCACGGATGCTGTTCAGCGCCCACGATCCAGGTGACGGCGGTGAGCACACTGCCTACGATCCCGGCGATAATTCCTCCGCCAAAGCACAGGATCGCCGCGGTCGCTTCCAGTGGGCCCAGCCAGCGCTTGATTCTTCCGTTCACAAGAAGAACTTACGCGCGCGCGCATAAGGTTCGGATAAATAGTCTGTAAAAAGATCGTAAGGACGGCAGCGGTTGAGAGGCTTAGGTGTGCTCAGGATTGAAGCGATAGCCGACCCAGGGCTCAGTCAGGATGTAACGCGGAGCAGCCGGATCGATCTCAATTTTTTTGCGCAACTGACCGACGAAGACGCGCAGATATTCGTTTTGCTCCACACTGTTGCCGCCCCAGATAGCAGCCAGCAGCGATCGATGCGTCAGCACCTTGCCGGCGTTGCGCATGAAGTGGAGCAGCAGGTCAAACTCTTTCGGTGTGAGACGAACGTCCTGTCCGCGCACAGTCACGATGCGGGTTTCCAAATCGATGTGAAGCTCGCCAACTTCGAGGACGCGCGGGACGGGTTCACTCGCGGCCGCAGTTAGCGTCCGGCGCAAAGCCACCCGGATGCGCGCGAGGAGTTCATCGATGCCGAAAGGCTTGGTGACATAATCGTCAGCGCCCAGGTCGAGCGCTTCCACTTTCGTTTGCTCCTCACCGCGAGCGGAGAGCACGAGGATCGGCACCGTCGAAATCGCGCGCAGCCGGCGGCAGAGTTCGAGCCCGTCAACATTCGGCATTGCCAGATCAGTAACCACGAGATCGGGATGCCAATCGCCGAAAGTTTCCAGTGCAGAAAGCCCGTCGGCAGCAACCCGCACGTCGTAGCCGTGTGAAGACAATCCAGTCCTCAGCACGCGCGTTAGCTGCGGCTCATCATCTACGACGAGGATGCGTGGTTTTCGTTCCATAGAAAAAGATCGTCTGCACCTTCAGGTGTATAGAGTACAAGCTTCAGCTTGCGTGTTTGGGCGGCGACAACCTAAAAGAGTCCTTCTCGGCGCGTAGCGCCGGTCTGAGTTTAGCCCGGCCTTTCAAGGCCGGGGAAAGGTCCATCATGTATCCGCGTCGCGTAGCGACGCTTGAAAATAACGGGAATTCAATCGTCGCTACGCGACGAGACTTCCTAACCACGTGATCCCGGCGTTGAAACGCCGGGCTAAACTCATACCGACGCTACGCGTCGAAGGCACTCAATCAGAGCTTCCTGAAGTTTGGCGGACATAGGTGACGAAACTGACCCACTACCGGGTTCTACGTCTGCTCGTCGCCAATGGGCAGCGTAAAGATCACACGCGTTCCCTTTCCCGTGTTTCCACCTTCGATCCAAATCTTTCCGTCGTGCGCTTCAACGATTCCCTTCGCAATCGCGAGGCCCAGCCCCGTGCCGGACAGCCGGCTACTGCTGACATCGCCATCGCGGGTGGCGCGGAAGAACCTGTCGAAAACTCTTTCGCGCAGTTCAATGCTAATTCCCTTTCCCTCATCGGCCACGCTCATGCGAATCTCCTCAGCGCCATCGCGATTGGCGGCAATCCGAATGACCGTGCCGGCAGGTGAATACTTCGCCGCATTATCCAGCAGAGAATAAACCACCTCGCTCACCGCGCGCTCATCCACGCGAACCGCCGGCAATTCACTTTCAAGCTCGACCTCAATCCGGTGGTCCCTCGTCAGCGACGCGGCGCGGGAAAGCGCGGCCGCTACAATCTCGTCAATCGAACCCCAGTCTCTTCGCAGGTGCAACTCACCCGCTTCGATGCGCGCCAGTTCCATCATTCCGTTGATAAACCGGTCAAGGCGATCAGCCTCTTCGTCGATCACTTCGAGCATCTCTTGTCGGGCGTCATTGTCCAGGCTGGTCATCTCGCCAACCTTGCCCGCCGCGCGCTCGTCGTCAAGCAGCGTGGTCACAGATGCTTTGATGGAGGTTAACGGTGTGCGCAGATCGTGGGTTACGGCATCAAGCAGGGCCGACTTCAATCGTTCGCTTTGCTTGACCGCTTTCGCCTGGCTCGCTTGCTCGAAGGTGTCCTTGAGTTCGTCGTAAATCCGTTCAACCTCGCGTCGTGCGGCGTCGGCTTCCTGCGCTCGACGGCGCGCGCGTGCGGAAAGCTGACCGGCGGTAATCGCCGTGGCGAGAAACGCGAAAAACGCAATCCAGTCCTGAGGATGAGCAATGTTGAATGTGCCGAAGGGAGGGAGGAAGAAGAAATTGAAACAGACACCGCCAACCAGCGCGGCCAGCACCGCCGGTTTCGATCCCCAGGCGGCGGCGACAAAAAGAACTATCAGCAGGAACGCCAGCGCGACTGTCGTCGGATTAATGTGGACCCCGAAGACTTTCAGAACAGCCGTCGCGGCAGCAATGACGATGACGGCGACGAGGTATCCGAGAATTTGTTTACGGGCCTGCGAATTCGACACGCGTTGATTGTATGCCCACTGCCTTCGCTGCCCCAATCCATTTCTCGATGCCGAGTCCGAGGTCAGAACCGCCTGCGTCAGCGGGCGGGCCTAATGATCCAGAGGACTTCTGACACCTCGTCCACCTCGATTCAGCACATGCGTATAGATCATCGTGGTCCGCACGTCTTTGTGTCCGAGTAACTCCTGCACCGTCCGAATGTCGTAGCCAGCCTCAAGTAAGTGCGTCGCAAAGCTATGACGAAACGAATGGCTGGTCGCGTTCTTAGTAATGCCGGCCTTGACCACGGCCTTTTTGATCGCCCGCTGCAGATTGAGTTCGCTAACATGATGCCGGCGCTGCTTGGTTGAGCGCGGATCAAGC
>JANMVC010000678.1:0-11733 GCA_031392315.1 Pyrinomonadaceae bacterium
CAACCGGGCGCCGACGCTCAGCTCGAAGCCAACAAACAGAAGTTCTTCCTGGACTTCGTGCAACGAAGCAAATTTACTGAAGCGGGAAACTACCCAACGAGTCTGACGGCGACGCAGTTTGTCGACAAGCTAAACACGAACACCTTCGACCCGCGCGTGCCTGGTTCGGTCGGTTCGTTGACGCAGTCGCAACGGGATCAACTGATAGCGCAGTTGTCAGTCAATCCCACGTCGCCCACGCTGCGGGCGCAGGTCTTGCGGAGCGTTTCGGAGAACGCACTCTTCAGCACTCGGCAGTTCAACAAAGCATTTGTGCTGATGCAATACTTCGGCTACCTGCGCCGCAATCCCAACGACCCGCCCGAGTTTAGCCTGGACTTTGGCGGCTACAACTTCTGGTTGGGCAAGCTGAATCAGTTCAACGGGAACTTTATCGCCGCCGAGATGGTCAAGGCCTTCATCACCTCCGGTGAATATGAGCAACGGTTTGGGCCATAGTCCTGCTAGAATTGCGGCGAACAGATGAGCGCAAACCCCCTTGCATCACGCACGACCGGCAAGACGCGACTACCACGGCGTTTCCTTTTCGTGTTGGCAGTTGCACTGCTTTCCTCGTCCGTCGATTCCTCAACTTCGCCACCCCAACCATCCGTCGCCCCACCCGCATTAGTGATTCAAACCGGTCACAGCTCGCGCGTAACCGCCGCGGTCTTTGGGCCAGACGGCCGTTGGGTTGCTTCCGGGAGCGCCGATAACACCATTCGGCTGTGGGACACCCAGTCCGGGCGCGAACTACGCGCGCTGATGGGCCACAAGAACTGGATCAAGTCGGTGGCGCTCACTCGGAGCGGAGAAGTGTTGGCGTCGGGCAGCAACGACCATACGATCAAGCTCTGGAACGTGGTGTCAGGGCGCGAAATGTTGACACTCGCGGGACACCGTAATCCCGTCGAGGTTTTGGCTTTCAGTCACGACGACCGCTGGCTGGCGTCTGGCAGCGGCGACGCAACGATCAGGATTTGGGAGGTTGCCACCGGCAGGGAAGTGCAGACGCTCAAGACTCATACTGCTCCAATCAGCGCGTTGGCATTTGCAACGGACGGCAAAACGTTCGCGTCGGGCAGTGCCGATGGCGCTGTCAAACTTTGGAACCCGGTCGCCTGGACCGAGTCTCGCACTCTGAGCCAACTGACGAAAAAGATTACGACACTCAGCTTTAGTCCAGACGGAAAGCGACTGGCGTCAGGCGGCGCCGATGGCGCAATCATCGTTTCGGATTTAACCGGCGGGCGTAACGGCCTCAAGTTGCAGCGCAGCGCATCCGCTCTTTTGGCAACCGCATTTTCCAGTGACGCTGAATTGCTGGCGGTCAGCGCGGACGGGGGCATGGCGGCATGGAACGCGGAGAACGGAAAAACAATCCGTGAAGTTGCAGCCGACGCCGAAGACGATGAGATGGTCGTCGCCGTGATGAGCAGAGACAGCAAGTTGCTGGCAACGACGATCGGAAACAGGTTGCTACAAATCAGGGATGGCTCAACCGGCAAGTTGCTCCGAAACCTTGAAAGCCACGCCGCTGGTTTTTTCTCGGTGGCTTTTAGCCGCGACGGGCGCTGGCTTGCCTCTGGCACAAACGATCGCTCGATTAGACTTTGGCAAATTGCCACGGGTCGTGAGCTGCCCAAACTTTCGGGCCACACAGGCTGGGTGAAATCCGTCGCGTTTAGTCCTGACAGTCGCGTGCTCGCGTCAGCAAGTAATAGTGGTGAAGTAAAACTGTGGGATCCGAATACGGGCCGGGAAACGTTGGCAGTGGGGTTTCCGCAGGAACGGCTGCACACAATTGCTTTTAGTCTCGATGGAAAGGTGCTGGCCTCAGCGGGTACTGGACAGACAGTCCACCTCCTGGATGTGAACTCAAAGCATTCGCAGTCGCTCACCGGACATGGAGGTGAAATCAGCAGCCTGGTATTCGTTCCAAAGACACTATTCGTCGCTTCTGGCAGTACGGACAAAACCATCCGGCTCTGGGACACCAGCAGCGGCAAGTTGGCAAAGACTTTTACGGTTCGCGATCAAGTAAACGCGATTGTCGCAAGTCCTGATGGAACGAAGCTGGCGGTAGGCACAGCGGACGGACATGTCGCCCTACTGAAAGTCGCCAACGGCGAAACCGTCTCGCTGGGTTCGCACAATTCCGAAGTCTTCACGCTTGCATTCAGCGCCGACGGTCGCCGGCTCGCTTCAGCCGGTCAGGAAAAAGCAATCACCCTGTGGGACGCTCAAACTGGAGCCGAACTTCGCAAGCTGGTGGGATCGTCCGGCGAAGTCAACAGCCTGGCCTTTAGCAAGGATTCGCGATCGCTCGTTTCCGCCCATGGCGATGGCAGCATGCTGGTTTGGAATCCCGAACGCGGCGCGCTTGCGGCCACGGTGGTTTCCGTTCCCCTCAATGACGATTGGCTTGTCGCCACGCCGAGCGGATTGTTCGACGGCTCGCCCGCCGCCTGGAAGCTTCTGCTGTGGCGTTTTGCGGAAAGCACGTTCAAAGTGGCTCCCGTGGAATCGTTCTTCAGCGAGTTTTACTATCCCGGCTTGCTGGCCGATATTTTGGCCGGCAAGTACCCGCAGGCAAAAGTCGACATTCTTGAAAAAGATCGGCGCCAACCTCAAATACGCTTGGCGGCAACCGCAGCACCGGCCGGGACAAAACTCAATGAGCGGCGTGTGCATTTAAAACTGGAGATTACGGAAGCCCCGGAGACTGCTGATTTTTCAGAAGGCAGCGGCGCTCGCGATGTTCGCTTGTTTCGCAACGGATTGCTGGTCCAAACGTGGCCGGATGATGTACTCCAGGAGCGGGCCCGACGGACGATTGAAACATCTGTGCCCGTAGTCGCGGGAGCCAACCGCTTCACTGCCTACGCATTTAATCGCGACAACGTAAAGTCGGCGGATGCCGAGTTGACGGTGATGGGCGGTGAGGCGCTGCGACGCGAAGGCACTGCCTACTTGCTCGTGGTAGGAGTGGGTAGCTACGCAAACTCGCAGTACAATCTCAACTACAGCGTGGCCGACGCGAAAGATATCGGACAGCAACTCAAAAGTCAGCAGGAGGCTTTGGGCCGTTATCGGCCGATTGAAGTTGTCCCCCTGCTGGATTCGGAGGCGACCAAAGCAAATATTCTGCTGGCCTTGAATCTGCTGTCGGGAGCTGTGACGGGTCCGCTGCCAAAGGATGCTCCGGCGGCGCTGGGAAAGATCAAGCCAGCCCAGCCAGAAGACGCCGTGATCTTTTATTTCTCCGGCCATGGGACCGCACGGCAAGATCGTTTCTATTTGATACCGCATGACCTCGGCTATCAGGGACCACGCGCAAAGCTGGACGACGCCGGCGTGGCGACGATTCTGTCGCACAGTATTTCCGACCTTGAGCTGGAAGCGGCGCTGAGAAGTGTTGATGTCGATCAGTTGCTGTTGGTGATTGATGCCTGCAATTCGGGCCAGGCCCTGAAGGCTGAGGAAGAACGGCGTGGCCCTATGAATACGCGCGGGTTGGCCCAACTCGCTTACGAAAAGGGAATGTACATCCTGACAGCCTCGCAGAGCGATGAAGTGGCATTTGAGTCGGCTGGGTTGAAACACAGTTATCTGGCCCACGCGCTCGTAGTTGAAGGCATCCAACGTGGCGCTGCCGACGCAGATCGTAATGGGCAGGTTTTCCTGAAAGAGTGGTTTGACTACGCAACTGAGCGTGTGCCGCGGATCGGACGCGAGAAAAACCAGACCAGCAAGGAGTTGGAAGAAGTGGATGCGGACGAGCAACGCGTGCAGCGGCCACGAGTTTTCAACATGCGCGAGGGCGGCGCTGAAAGATTTGTAGTTGCCACCGTGAGGTAAGGTCTTACCGCTTCCGATAGCGGCCCGGCCCGGCTTGTCAGAACCGCCTGCGTTAGCGGGCGGACTCGATCTTGTCAGAACCGCCTGCGGTAGCGGGCGGGCCCCGAACGAGATTCACATGGACGAACACGACGCCATAACTGAAGCGGAGACCAGGGAGCGAGCGCAGGGCACGCCTGACCCCATGGCGACGATCCGCGGCGATGCCGACTCGATTGTCGGTTCGTTGCTCGATGGCCGCTACCTGGTGAAACGCAAACTCGGTCAGGGCGGCTTCGGGGTTGTCTATCTTGCGTCTGACGAGAAAATGATGTCGCGCCCCGTAGTCGTGAAGTGCCTGCACGACGCCGACACCGGAAACGAGTGGAGTGTGAGGAAATTCAAGCAGGAGATGGAGGCGCTGGCGCGCATCGATCATCCCAGCATCGTTGGCGTTTTCGATACGGGCCAACTCCCCGACGGTGAGCCTTACATCGTGATGCAGTATGTCGATGGCTGTAGTCTGCGAACCTTGATTACGCCCGAAGGGATGGGCTTCTGGCGCGCCGCAAACATTATCCGGCAAATCGGGCGAGCCCTCGACGCCGCTCACGAACGCGGCATTCTGCATCGCGACCTCAAGCCCGAAAACATCATGATTCAGAATCCGGGCGGCGACGATGAACAGGTAAAGATCATCGACTTCGGCATCGCCAAGGTGAAAAATTCTCTGGTCTCTACCAGCACCGCTGGCGATCGCGCCGTTGGCACCATCGCCTACATGTCGCCCGAACAGTTAAGCGCGGGTCCGGTCTCAACCGCCAGTGATGTCTACTGTTTCGGAGTTATCGCTTATGAAATGCTCACCGGGAGGCGTCCGGCAAATCCTGAATCGGCTTATCAACTGCTCGAGATGCAGCGCTCCGGCGTTCGCGTCAAACCCATTGACTTGCGCCCCGGCCTTCCTGAACCGGCGCAGACCTCACTGCTGAAAGCGCTGTCGTTTGACGCAAAGGAACGATACCAACGAGCGCGCGATTTCGCCGACGAGCTGGCCGGTGTGCTGGTTGGGGACGACGAGCAGACGGTGCTGCGAACTCCTTCGTCCGATCAGCCTACGGTGCGTGACGAAGAACTGACGGTGCAGACTCCCGAGACGGCCCACGTCTTGTTTATGGACATCGTCGGCTACTCGAAACTTCTGATCGATCAGCAGTCAGCCTGCATGAGGACGCTCCAGGGCATCGTCGGCAAGACAGTGGATTTTGGCCGGGCGCAGCGCGCGAACCAACTTATCCGGCTGCCTACGGGCGACGGCATCGCGCTTGTATATTTCGGCGATCCGGAAGCGCCCGTAAGGTGCGCCATTGAGATCAGCCGCGCGTTGAAGGAATGCCCCGAGATCGAGTTGCGCATGGGAATCCATAGCGGGCTGGTCTACCGGATGGCTGACATCAATACGAACATGAACGTCGCCGGTGGCGGCATCAACATCGCGCAGCGGGTGATGGACTGCGGAGACGCCGGTCACATTCTGCTGTCGAGTCGCGTGGCCGACGACCTGGGCCAGCTCGCGCGTTGGTCACCGCTGCTTCATGATCTTGGCGAAGCTGAAGTGAAACATGGTGTGCGCGTACACCTCTACAACCTCGCGGGCGAGGATGTAGGCAACGCTGAAGTTCCCGCCAAGCTCCGGCGGGCGCCTTCGAAGTTTCCCTGGCAACGCCTTGGGGTCATTGCAGCCGGCGTGATTGCCGCAGCGCTGGTCGGGACGGCCGGTTGGTTTGCCTTGAGGCCTCGCAACAATCCTGTGGCTCCCGTCACCCCGCCTGTCGTTACGCCTTCTGCACGCGAACAGTCGTTGACCTATTGGTTAACCGTGCGGCCCACCACTAACCGCAGGGAACCATTCGAGTCAGCCGGTCAGGAGATCTTCGGCAACGGATGGAGGTTTCGCTTTAACCTCGTCCCCGCCCAACCCGGCGCGCTCTATCTCCTCAACGAGGGACCCGGCAAAGATAACAAAACCGAATACAACATTTTCTTTCCCAATCCTGCCGACAACAAAGGAATTGCAGATCTCAGCGCGAATCAGCAGTTAAATGCTGGTTGGTATCGTTTCGTGGAAAATACTGGCGTCGAGAAGATTTGGATCATCTGGTCAGCGGCCCCCCTTCCTGACCTTAATGAAGTGTTCCGCGCCGCAGGTACGAATAAGGGAGTCGTGGGAGATGCATCACACCTTCAGAAGTTGCAGACGTATTTGAGCCGATATGATCCTAAGGGGCTCGAAGTAGTTCCAAACAAAGCGCAGAAGCGTACGCTGGTAAAAGGAAAAGGTGACGTAATCGTCAGCCTCATCGAGCTCTCACATGAGGCTTATTAATGGCGATTGTTAGTAGAGGTTGGAGGAGTAAATGAAATCAAGAAGACTTGCCCCGCTGCTCGGTTTGACCATGCTGTTTGTTAGTGGAAGCGTGGCGTTTGCGCAAGACGAAGTAGGTTCCAAAGGAATAAAGGCCGAAGTGTTTATCGGCAACCGTCCGCTGCAGGCGTCAGGTAGAAGGCCGCCCATTCGGAAGAAGCCAACTTACAAAACCGCACAAGTGATCAGTTCAGCGGGTCCGCCTCCGGGAAAAGAGTTTGCGCAAGTTGGGGTAACCATCTGGCGTTTCCGTCCATCAACTTCCGCCGACAAAACGAAGGAGTTGGTGGAAGAAGAAGACGTGGCGCCGAGTCAGTGGACCCTCGAGCGAATTTCAGAAGGGACGCTGCTGTCGCCGGGCCAGAGAGTCAGGCTGGGCCTCGAGTCACTTTCGCGCGACGGATTTCTTTATGTCATCAACCGCGAAGAATATGCTGACGGTTCATTTGGCCAAGCCCGGCTGATTTTTCCCACCAAGCGCACACCCGATGGAGTTAATCGGGTTAAAGCGGGAAGGATTATTTACATTCCCGGCGCGCCGAGATATTTCCGCATCAAGCCGAGTCAAACTTCGAAAGCACACGTCGCCGAAGTGCTCACCGTTTTGGTGTCGGCCAAACAGCTTATCGATCCGGCGGAGTTTGCAGATGGACCTTGGGTGATTGAGCCGGCGCGTCTGGCAGACTGGGAGAAGCTCTGGGCGACCACGCCGACAAAGTTTGAAATGGAAGGCGGCGCCGGACAGACCATGACTGACAAAGAGCAGGCAGCGGGTGTGAGCCAGTCGGAGTTGACACAAAACGAACCTGTGCCGCAAACGATCTATCGCCTCACGGTAAAGCCGGACGACATGTTGCTAGTGACGGTGCCGCTGCGCTTCACCATTCCAAAGACCGGAAAGAATTAGCAGCCCTGTCGCGCGACGATTGCCGCCGCAATCCGGGTATTCATGAAATCAACCATCAGGAGTGGCTTCTCTGCAACGCTCGCCTTGCTGTTCCTCACCAGCTGGGTCTGCGTTGCACAGAGACCGGAATTGGTGGTGCAGACTGGCCACGCTGGCTGGATTTATTCTGTCGCCTATAGTCCAGACGGCAAGTTGCTGGCGAGTGGTAGTAGCGACCAGACAGTGAAACTCTGGGACGTGGCTACTGGCACAGAGCTGCGTTCTCTCCGAGGCCACACCTACAACGTCGAGTCCATCGCTTTCAGTCGTGACGGCACGCTCCTGGTCAGCCTCGGTGGCGGTAACGACATCAAGATTTGGAACGTCCTCGCCGGCACTCTAACGCAAACCATCAAGCCCGCCGCGTATACCAACTCAATCGCCATCAGCCCTGACGGACAAACGATTGCCGGCGGAGATAATCGTGGCCACATCAATCTCTGGAACCTCCAGGACCCAAGGGAGCCACGCGTTCTCGCCGCGCAGACGCCTCGCGTTAACTCGGTCGCCTTCAGTGCCGACGGCAGGTTTTTAGTCGGCGGCGGCGACGAAGCTACTGTAACGATCTGGAACCTGAAGACGGATACTCTGGCGCACATGATCAAGGATCGCGGCTACAGTGTGCGAACGGTCACCGTCAGTCCTGACAGTCAAACTGTGGCCACCGGTTCATTTGGCGAAGTCCGCCTCTGGAACATTCACACCGGCGTCGAAGTGCGTACCTTCAGCGAGCATGCCAGTCACATCGCTGCCGTAGCTTTCAGCAACGACGGAAAGACGCTGGCGAGCGCAAACTACCTTGGAACAATTAAACTTTGGAACACAGCCAACGGCGCTGAGTTGCGCACCCTCAGCGGACATGCGTCGGAGATCAAGACGATGGCTTTCAGTCCCGATGGCAAAGGACTGGCGAGCGGGAGCACGGATCAGACGATCAAGTTTTGGGACCTGGCAAACGGTTCTGAGGTGCGCACGCTCGCCGGCCACGCCACCGCTGCATTCTCAGTAGCGTATAGCGGCAATGGGAAGACGATGCTGGCCGGATCGATTGACCGCACGGTGAAGCTTTGGGATCTGACGACTGGCGAACTGCGTTCGCTCTCCGGGCATTCGGCCGAGATTCTCTCGCTCGCTTTTAGTCCCAACGGACGCCTACTCGCGAGCGGCAGCGCTGACAACTCAATCAAACTCTGGGACGTGAGCAGCGGCGCCAGGCTTTTCGATCTGGCCTGGGATTCAACTGTGGTCGGCTCTGTCACCTTCAGCCCTGACGGAAAGGTTCTGGCCGGCGGTAGCGACGATCACAAAATCAAACTTTGGAATGTCAGCACAGGAGCAGAAACCCACGCGCTCAAGGGACACAACAACAGCGTCAACTCCGTCGCGTTCAGCCCCGACGGAAAGATTCTTGCCACTGGCAGCTACAAAGAAGTGAAGCTCTGGAACACGGAGACGGGCGAGGAGCTGCGTACACTCCCCGGCCACTTCAATAACGTCAACCACCTGGCCTTTAGCCCCAACGGCAAGCTGCTTGCGGCTGACAGCATGTCTCAGCTCTTTCTTTGGGATATAGCCTCCGGCCAGAAGCTTCACAGTTTCCGCGCCGGCCACAACGCAATCTGCACGTTTAGTCCCGACAGCAAACGAATTTTTAGCGGAGCGCTTTACAGCGACATCGTCGAGTGGGATACGGCGAGCGGGGCCGAACTGCACCGGTTCAAGGGCCACGCATTTGCGCCGCTCTCCCTTGCGTTCAGCCCTGATGGTAAGACGATGGCCAGCGGGAGCGCGGATAACACAATCAAACTTTGGAACACAACGACTTCGAAAGAACTGCGAACGCTCCCTGGCCACTCAGGCCCGGTGGAGACTGTCACGTTCAGTTTTGATGGCAGGATTTTGATCAGCGCCGGGCACGACCGCCTGATCAAACTTTGGGACACCAACACCGGCGACGAACTGCTGACGCAAGTTGTGCTCGGCAACGACGATATGCCTGACTGGGCCGCTGTCACTCCCGACGGTTTGTTCGACGGCTCCTCGGCTGCGTGGCGGCGAATCATTTGGCGTTTCGCCGGTCGAGCGATTGATTTCGTTCCCATTGAAGTGTTCTTTAACGAATTCTTTTATCCTCAACTCCTTCCCGACATCATGGCCGGCAAGCGGCCCAAGGCGGCTCAAGGCGTTTCGCAGAAAGACCGCCGTCAGCCGTTAGTAAATATCACGCTGGCCGAAAGAGCGGAGACTTCGGCCGCGTTGGCCCAGCGTCGAGTCAAGATCCTTGTAGCCGTTTCCGAGACTGGGGCTGATAGCGAACACAGAGTCGGCAGCGGCGCCCGAGACCTGCGCTTGTTTCGCAACGGCTCGCTAGTCAAGGTTTGGGAAGGCGACGCGTTTGCGCTCAACGCCCGAGATGGTTGCAAGCAGGAGAGCAGAAGATACGTGGTCTGCGAGACGACGTTGCCGGTTGTAAACGGCGAGAACCGGCTGAACGCCTACGCTTTCAATCGCGACGGGATCAAGAGTGCGGATGCCGGCCTGACTATAACTGGAGCCGCGAGCTTGAAGCGCTCCAGCACGCTCTTTGTTTTGGCGGTAGGCGTCGGCCGCTACGCGAACACTGACTACAACCTCGACTATGCGGCCAGCGACGCTAAAGAATTTGCCGCCGAAGTGCGCGCGCAACAAATGAAGTTGGCGCGCTTCGGCCACGTGGAAGTTGTCGAGCTGCGCGATCAGGAAGCCACCAAGACGAACATCATTGCTGAAATGAAGAAACTCGCCGAGAAGGCTCAACCGGAAGACGGCGTCATCGTTTTCTTTTCCGGGCATGGCGCCGCGCAACAGGAGCGCTTCTATCTCATTCCGCATGACCTCGGATACACGGGCCCGCGACGGAACCTAAGCAGCACAGGGTTAAAGATGATTACTGATCACAGCATCTCCGACCTCGATCTCGAACAAGCCTTTCGCGGAATTGATGCGGCCCAACTCCTCCTGGTGATTGATGCTTGCAACAGCGGGCAGGCGCTCGAGTCGGAAGAAAAGCGGCGTGGGCCAATGAACAGCAGAGGACTGGCCCAACTGGCTTACGAGAAAGGCATGTACGTGCTGACGGCGTCGCAGAGTTACGAGGTCGCCTTTGAGTCAGAAACATTGAAAGCCAGTTACCTTACTTACGCTTTGGTTGAAGGTGGATTGAAGACGGCGGCGGCGGACGTGGAGCCGGCAGATGGCGAAGTCACTTTGCGGGAATGGTTGGGCTATGCGACGCGCGAGGTGCCGCGATTGCGGAGAGAACGAGTAGAACGGGCAGCGACAAAAGAACTGGTGGAATCCGGACCAGCGGAGCAGCAGAAGGTACAACAACCGCGGCTCTTCTATCGACGCGAGCCCGATCAGTGGATGCTGGTAGTCGCTAAACCAGGTACACCGGCTCGACCCTAGCCTTCCAGTTTGGAGTACCGCCTTCGTGCGGGCTTTTCCGAAAGGGATCCACGCGCACTCGCCGAACAGTTAGCTCACCGGCTTATGACACGGGAAGCAATCAGTTGAACCGGGAATCTTTCCTTTGAGCGCGGGCCTCGCCGCGATCGCCTTATCGTGACAAATGTTGCAGTTTGTGTGGTAGGCCACTTCATTCGTGAGTTTGGTGGCCGCGGGTTTTCCTTCGTAAGTTACCGCGGGCATCTCTGCGCTATCGTCACCTGCCTGGAGATGACAGGCACGACACGACTTGACGGGCTTTGAATCAGCGGCAGCCAGCAGCTCGGTGGTAAGGACCACCGCGCGCTCGGAAGTTTTCAGAGGCAGCTTCAGGTCAGCAGGTGGCTGATCCGTGTGATGACACTCGACGCAGGTGAGCACAGTCTTGCCGTCGATCGAGTAAGGCTTAGTTGAATGGGTCTCGTGATTGAACGGCGCCTCGCCATATTTATCTGACTGGCTGTCCTTGCTGAGCACCACTTCCTTCGGCTGAACCTTGCTCTCTTTGGGGATATCCTGGGCTGCCGTGAACGTTGAATTGCTTCCAACAACAATTGCTGCGGCACACGCGAGCAGCGCGATCACGATTAGTAGCTTTCTCATCGAACCACCTCAATTTGAAAGTTTAAGAGAAGCGCCATGGAATTAGCTGGGGAGGGAATCAACGCGAGCCAATCTTAATGAGCGACGCGAAGCGTGTCAATACTCATGCAGAACCGCCGGCCGTAGCGAGCTGATGCCACTGGCAAACCATGACACAGATGCGGCTTGAAAGTTGAGAGTTGCAAGTAGCATCCACTCGCTGCCGCCCGTGGTTCTGCAGTACGTGGAGAACCGTGGTCACATTGGCATCTTGAAAGTGGCGCCCAAATGACAACGGTGACACTCCTTAAACGCCAGATCGCCGCCAAAGGCCCGATTGCCATTGTGGCAAGTGACGCAGCTCTTGCCGCGCGACGTAGGAAAATGCTCTGCAGTCGCGGGTGAACTCACTTGG
>JANMVC010000688.1:0-7636 GCA_031392315.1 Pyrinomonadaceae bacterium
ATGCCGCGGGCCGCGCCTCCGGAAAGCGCCAGGCCGATTCGAGGGCCGCTTTTGCTGTTGCGATTGGGCATGACGGAGTGAAGATGACAAGTGAAGCGTGAAAAGTAAAGAACATTATGGCGTGTGCGAGTCAAGAAGTTAAGAGTACAACCTTCAGGTTTCCGACTCGTAACACGCCAGCTAAAGCTTGTACTCTAAACTGCGGGCTGCAACTCACACGGGATTCAGCATCACGATCTCTGCGCGTTCGCGGGCGTTATCGAGAAAGGCATCCATGTCTGATTCGATCTTCGCTTCAGTCAATATCTTCTCTATTTCGCCACGCGCGTCTTCAAGGCTGGGGACGATCTGTCGCCCCTTGAGCCGCGGAGCGTAAACATCCTGGTAGTAATCCGCAACCTCTTTTTGCGTAATCACTACGAAGTTGCGAAAGCGGAAGTCGAGATATTTTTCAATCCTCACTCGCTGCTCGAGAATCTGGTTTAGCTTCTCCGCCGTCAGACCCACCCGCTGCAATCGCAACTGGAACTCGGCCAGCGAGGGAAACTTTTGCGCTATCTCATTGCGGGCGGTTTTCACTTCGTCGGGAGTCGGCTCAATAGAAGGAAGTTTCTCTGCCTCCTCCAGGATGAGGCGCTGATCGATGATCAGTCGTAAAGCGCCGTTGAGTTCATCCGAGCTGGGACTAGCCAGGGACGTTTTTGGTTGCAGGGCCAATTGCCAAAGCAGATCAGAATAAGTGATCAGGCAAAGGTCACAGCCTGATTGCGTGCCGGCATTCACGGTGGCGACCATCTTGTCAATGACCTGTTGAGCCGACGCAGTTGGCAGTGGCCAGTGGCCAGTGGCCAGCAGGAAAAGAAGGAGCAGACGGCAGACGGCAGAAGGAGTCGGCAGTCGGCAGACGGCAGTTGGCAGGATCAAACCCGACCACTTACGACTGGCTTTAAGAGTTGTTGTCATGTTACTGCCCTGCCGCCTGCTCCTGCCGTCTGCCCCTGATTCTAGAACGTCTGCGTAAATCTGAAATGCAACTGCGTGCGTTTCAATCGATAAATTGCCGGCGTGCCGTCATAGGCGACTCCGCCGGGTCCGCGTTGCGGAATCAGAAACTCCGGTGGATTCATCAGGAATCCATAATCGATCGCGAGCGCGCCGCCGAAGGGCGTCTGAATTCGAAAACCTAACCCGACGGTATGCGTCCAATGCGCGCGCAGGTTCGCGGCGTTTATCGCAGCCAGAACATTGCCAGGGGGAACCGGTGGGGCGTCTTTACCAAACAAGTCCCCGACGCGCCGGAAAACGTTGCCGCCATCATAGAAAGGAACTGCCTGCAGCGATTTTGAAACCGGGATGCGCGCTTCCAGATTTACTATCGCGAGCGCATTGCCGCCAACTGGAACCGTGAAGGGATTCAAGATCACCGGGTCCTTATTCTGATCGATAAACGCACCTTCGGGAATAATCACCTGGCGCGGACCAGCCTGCTCAAAATCAAATCCACGCAGCGTGGTCGAGCCGCCGGAAGAAAATCTCTCGCTGATGGGCAGCGTCAGATCAATTTCATCCAGGCCATTGCCGTTGCGATCGCGCGGGCTAAAAAGATTCGCCAAACCCAGCGTCGCGTTTCCCGCGAGCACGGTGCCTCTGAATTTGTTCAGTTTGTAATAGGTCCGGTAAGTTGCCTGCATGCGGTTGAAAGAAATATTTCCTCCCAACTGGCGCAGGGCAACTGCGTAATCAATATTGAAGAAGCTGCCGCGAGTGGCGTCGAGCTGGTTGTAGCGGCAGATTTCACCTGGCGCGCCTTTTTCGGCTTCATCCCTGGTGCTGACGGCACCGAGCAAACCGCGTTCGCATCTTTGCCGTGTATCGCGCACAAATGAAACGCCGAAGCGCGAAAGACGGACGGCGCGATCGGTTTCGAGGATCGGCCGGACCAACAGACTCTGAAGATTGAACAGACGGACGTCCTCATAACTATAACGGGCAAACAGAATCGAACGAGTCTTCGGATTGATCACCCGATTCGTTTCGATCGTGGCCGTAAAGCGATTGATGGTCGGCTCCTTAACCCGCAGGCCAAACTGGTCAAGCGGGTTACCGTCGACGTCCAGTCGCTGAACTATGCCCATCGTGCCGCGGTCAATTGCGGAACGGAAGAACCGGGTCACCGTGGAATCGCGCGAGTATTCGAGCGACAGGCCCAGCGGCGCAAACTGCCTTTCGCCGTAACGCGCAAAGCGCGGATCCAAATACTCAAGCCTGAGGCGTTGTTGCTGGCGGCTGGCCCGAAGCCGCATCGCACCATGACGCAGCTTGTTCTGCAAGTTGACGTTGCTGATCTCCAGCAGGCCGAGCGCGCCGGTATCAGTTGAAAACCCGCCGCCGTAGTCCATCACCCGCGGCTTCTTTTCCTCCACGTCGATAATTAAATCGCGACGTTTGAACCCGGAAGCGTTTTCGCCGGCGGCCTCGGTGCGAATGATCACCTGACGATAAGCATCGGTAAGATAAAGTTCGCGCTCGCTCTCGGCGATGCGATCGGCCCGCAGCACGTCGCCTTCGGCCAGCGGAATCACACGCAAGATGGCCGCGCGCTTGGTCTGCATAGTCTTGAGGCTGCCGGTCACGCCATTGACGACGATGCGACTGATGTAGACCTTGTCGCCTTCGTTGACGATCGTATAAAGCAGCTTCACCTGTTCGTCGTCACCCTGCTTCGGCAGCTCAACAATCGAAAACTCCATTTGCGCATTCAGATAGCCCTCTCGCGCGTACAGAGCGACCACCCGATCGCCATCTGCTCTGGCTTGCGAACGCGAGTAAGGCGCGCCGATTACGATCTTCAACTGATCGCGCAGGCGTTGGTCTGTATAGATCTTATTGCCGCGAACTTCGGCGCCGGCAATTCGAGTTAACGGTCCTTCGTTTACTTCAAAAGTGATGATCACACTTTCACCGTCAACCGAAACACCCTGTAGCGCCGTCACTTTCACGCGACGGTAACCGATGTCGCGCATGTACGATTCAATAGTGCGCCGGTCCTGTTCCAGCAGGGTCAAACTCGTGTAGCCGCGGCCGTAACCGAGGAACGGAATCAACCCCACGGCGCTCGCCTTCTGGGTTCGCAGATCGGGGGCCACGTCATCCAGCGTCAGTTTCTTGGTTCCGGTGATGCGAATGTCAGTAAGCTTGAGTCGGCGGCCTCGATCAATTTCATATCTGATCTCAACGCTGCGTCCGCTGAGGGTTTCAGGATTCAAAGTCTCGCAAGTGGAGGCCGTGCCGTTTTCGCCAAACTCGGGCGTGGGCGGCGTAATCGTGCAGACCGCGGATACCTCTGCAAAGAAATAACCGTCTTCCTGAAACCTGTTGCGCAGCCGGCGTGAGCCTTCGACTATCGCCGAGATATCGATGTTGCCTTCGCGCTTTACGGGCAAGAGCTCGCGTAATGTCTTTTCGCTAATGGGATAATCCTTGATGACGACGCTTACCTTTGGACCAACCGCGCCCTTGAGAGAAATCATGATCAGGTTACGTTCCGCATCGCGTTCCACATGGGGCTCTTCCAGGAAGGGCGACAGATTTCCCTGTTCGATCAAGGCCTGGCGAATCCGATTGGTGTCCTGGCCCAACGCCTCGCGGGTAAAAGGCGCGTTGGTTTGCAGCGCGAGCGAAGAACGAACGGTGTTTGCGTCAAAACCGGTGATGTCGATATTGAAAGCGCTGACCCGCGACTGCTCGCCGGGAATGATTTTGTAAGTAACTCGGGCGCGGGTGCCGCTGACATCGAGTTGTTCCGTTGGTTCAATCGAGGCGTTGTAGTAGCCACGGTCTCTCAAATAGACCAGCAGCTCGTCGGTGTTGCGGACAACTATTTGCCGCGAGAGGCGCGTGCCCGGCGGGGTGAGATTCAGGCGCGCTCGTAGTTCATCTTCCGAAATTGGGGTGCCGGTAGGAGCTACCAGATCGATGATCACGTCGCCAATCTGCACCTGCCGCGTAATCACAAAGCGCAGGCGCAGCGGCCCCGTTTTGGTGACGCCCTCTTCAAACACTTCCACGCGCGCGTTCGCCACTCGCTCTGAAACGTACAGCGCCTGAAGCGACTCGCGGACGCCGACGGCCGAGAATTCCGTATTCGGCGCAATCGTCAACAGCGAAAGAAACTCTGCCTGGGCGGCCGGGTCGGATGGCGAACCCTCAAACGTTATTTCGATTGCCCTAATCAGCCGCCCTTCATACTCCTCAAAAATCGCAGCCGCACCAACCGCCTGAACAACAAACAATCCGGCGACGACGAGCAAGATCGTGCTAATCCGAAACCAGAATTGAGCCAGCAAGCCACAGTAGCGCGGCGCGCGATCGATTCGCTCGCCCGAGCCCACCCCAGTCTCGTTTTCAGACGCACCCATCAACTAGAACCGTTTTCTGAACCTGATCTCAAAACTAAAATTATCGTTGCGCGCAGTTAATCTCTGCGTCGATACCTGTTCATACTGCGCAATGAAAAACAGCCGGTCGGACACGCGATACTCGACCGCCAGAATCTGATTGGGATCGGACGTCACGTTAGTGGAATAAGTAAACGTCAGGTCCTTGTTAATTCTCTTCCCCAGCGTCAGGCGGGCCGCCGGAGTGGTTCCGCGTCCACCAATTACCGGGTTGATCTCGAAACGGCTCAAACCAAAAAGCCGGCTGGTAGCGCGCTGGGCCGGAGCGTTAATCAGCGCGTCAGTCAGCAAGCTGGTGGCCGTCCCCAGTCCGGACTGCGAAAGCACTGAGGTGCTGGTGTCTCCGGTTGAAAGTTGGCCGGTCGTGATCAGCGAAACGACGTCAGCCTGCGGCAAGGATGGTTCAGAACTCACTACCGCCTGCGGCTGCGATAGTGGGCCGGTTAGACCGACAGTGACGCGATAACCGCGAATCTGCGACTCGCCCTGAATGTTCACAATCGGATCGGCGTTGGCTTGCGGCGGCAGGTCCATCAAAGCGCGCGTGATCTGATAGCGGTCGTTGCGGAAATTCAGCGTGCCGCTGGTTGCCGTAATCCTTCCGGAGATTACCGGCGCCTTCACCGGCCCGTTGACCTGTAGCGAAACTGATCCCACGAGGTCCGCCAGATTGTTTCTGACCACCAGCGCGTTTCGTCCTTCCACGCGCAAATTGCTAAACAGCGTGGCACGCGTTAACTCCAAATCGCCACCCTCTTCAATCGATTCCTCGCGCCGGAAATTAATCAGGTCAGCCAGCTCGATGTCTTCCGTGTATTCCGTGCGGCGCACATTCACAACGCCGCCGACGAGTTGCTCGCGCGCAGTTCCCTTTAGCTCCAGGTCGATGTCCACGGTGGAACGGAAGTCTTCCGGAAAAGCGACGGTCACGTCGTTGCCATGAATGTTGAAGAGAAACCGCGACACGGTGAAGCCATCGAGCAACACGCCGCCAGTGGCAGACAACCGGCCGCCGCCCATCGTGCCGGTAAGCGAGTCGATCTGGGCCTGATTGGAAGTGAACCTGACGAGCGCCTTTAAATTAGTGATCGTCCAGCGTTCGTTGCCCAGCAGCGCGGAGACCGAGCCTCCGGCTACGGAAGCGCTGCCGTTAAGTCGCGGACGTTCATAAGTGCCGGTGACTCGCACGCCAACTTCCGCCGTTCCGGACATGAACACGTCGGGCGAAAGTCCATTCAGCACTCGCAGGTTCAACTGCCCGTCGGCAGTCATAGTCTGCTTGCCTTCCGGACCAACTGCGAGCGTGCCGCCGAGAACGATGTTGGTTCCAGGGCCAGTGAAGCGCGTCTGATCAAAGGTTACCTCGCGCGGCGAGAAGCGCACGACGAGTGGCGCCGATGCGTTGAGCTGGACGTCCTCAACTCTGAAACTGAGCTGCGTGAAATTCGCCACGCCCTCCAAACCGCCGGCGGAAAAATAGCCATCCTCGTCCAACAGATTGCCACCAAACTTGAGCGTGCCGGTAGCCACACCGGAAAGCTTCACCGGCGTATCCGGCAAAACCATCTTCAGCAGCGTGGTGAGGTCGGCGTTGGTTAGCGTGGTTTCAACCTTCGAATCGAGCCGTTCGCTGGCCAGGTTCACTTGCGCTGTGACTGACTGCGGCGCGCCGAGCAGACCGGTGGTCAACGTGACGTTGAGCTGCTTGTTTTCGGTGCGACCGACCAGGGCGAGCGTGCCCGCGTCGCGGCCGTTGATGACTACGTTGGTTCCCTGGCCATCGAAAGTGATTTGGTAGCCGGAGAAATCTCCCTCTGATAAGTTGCCCGCAACCTGCGCATTGAAGTTCGCTACTCCAGTAACTGTCGCTCCCTGCTGCCCGGTCAGCGCGAACAATCGACTCAGTTGCACGCCTTCGGCCCGACCTTTAAGGTCAAACGCTTTTGTCGTCGTGTCGTAATCGCCGCTGGCGACGATGTGGCCCGCTGCCAGCTTTGCATCGACACTGTCGATCGTTACCTTCGAGCCCGCAAAACTTGCGCGCGCAACCATGCTCTCCAGTGGTTCGCCCCCCAAACGACCGGGACCAAACCGCAGTTCCGCGTTGCCAATCATGGCGTTTGGTATGCCGCTTACGTTTATCTGGCCGGAAACATCTGACTGTGTGTCAGACGCTAACGATTCGGGAACCACTGCACCGAGGCTGTGGCCTCGCGAAGGAAAAAGCGCGAGCAAATTGCCGGCGTTGACTCGGTCAAGCGTTGCGCTGAACGTTGTGTTGTTCTCGCCCGTGCGTGGCGCATTGAGCGTAAACTGCATGCCGCCGCCGTCGCTTTCCGTCAAACGGCCATCGTCGATTCGTATCTCCGCTGCGGTCATCTTGAGCGTCGCCGACAAAGCGCCGAGGTCTTTGCCGTTAATCAGGAGCGTGCTAAGCGAAACGCGCCCGTCGATATCCGGCGAGGTGAGTTTTCCTTTCAAACTACCGTTGAACGCCAACTGTCCGCCCAGATCAATTCCATAACTGCGCATCTGTTCTTCAACGTCCGGCAGCAAGCCGGAGGAGATCAAGACTGCCTGCAACTCCGCCGCGTCTGACGATTTGAGATCGACCTGAAGATTCGAATCAGCAGTAAACGAAAACTGACCGGTAGCGCTGAGTTTCGTCGCCGGGGTTTGCAGATCTACTTTGTCGATATTGAACAGTCCGCGATCGGCGCGCACGGCCAACTCGCCTGATAAGGGCACGCGACCGTCTACGCCAATGTCCTGCCCGGTGAAGCTGGTGTTCAGAGTGCCGGTCGCTTGCTGGAAATTTGTGCCCGGAAACGCGAGGTCAATTCTGCCGCTCGCGCGGCCCGCAAGCGGCACCGCCGCGCCCGCAAACGCGGTGAATGGTCCGGCGATGTCGACATCGGCAAAGGTTGCCGCAATGCGCGACGAGCCGCCGCGGGCAATCGCTATGCGCGCGTTGCCGTTTGCTTTGCCGCGAAAGATATCGGCCTCGAAGTTGTTGAGTTGCAGTTCGCTGTTGGTGACGACAACTTTGGCGCTGGCCTGGCCCATGTTCATCTGGCCCAACACGCCGCCGCCCAGGCTCAAGTCGGCGCTGGCGCGATAGCGACCCGACGGCTCGACCACAAACACGGGTTTCCCGAGCTTCACATTTTCCACCCGGC
>JANMVC010000021.1:0-8025 GCA_031392315.1 Pyrinomonadaceae bacterium
CTTACCCGGTGAGCTACTTCAAAGCGGCTCGCTCGTGGCCGGCTCTTCGACGATAGGCGCCACAGACCGCCAGGAAGACCGCGTTCAGTTTCAGGATATTTTTGCTTATGTGCGCGGCAACCACTCGATGAAGTTTGGCGGCGACATGCAGCGAATCAAATCCACGTTCATAGATTTGTCAGACGCCTCGGGCACATACAGCTTCGACAGCGCAGGCGATTTTCTGGCCGGACAAGCCAGCCGTTTTCGGCAGAATTTCCTAACGACCTCAACGCAACGAAACACCTACGTCGGACTGTTTGCATCCGACGAATTTCGTCTGGCGTCCAATCTAGTGGTGACCTTTGGCCTACGTTGGGAAAATGAAACGATCCTGGTGGATCGAAACAACTTTGCCCCGCGCCTTGCCGCCGCTTGGGATCCTTTCAGGTCAGGCAAGACAGTGATACGCGTCGGTGCGGGAATCTTCTACAACCGCGCGCTGCTGCGCACGATTGACGATTTCACGCTCGGTGCCCAACAGCGCTTCTTCGATACTGACGACCTCATTGATCCGGCTACCGGCCAATTGGGTAACGACACCTTCCGGCGGAATTTTATTAGAACGCGACTTCAGTTTCCCAATGTGCTGACAGCTGACTCAGCCATCGTGCAACAGTTTGGCGTCTTGAATACGGGTTTCTCGCGCCGCCTTGATTCTTCTCTGCGCATCCCGGAAAGCTATCAGGCAAACGTCGGCTTCGAACGCGAGATTGGCAAGACGTTTGTGTTCGAAGCCAACTACACCTGGAATCGCGGCTTGCATCTCTGGCGAGAATTCAACGCCAACGCGCCGCGGGTGCCGGCCGGTTTCAAAAACTTCACCGAGTATCTGGCGTCGCGCGACTTTGTAAATTTTGCCAGCCCGTCGGGTTCGCGTCCTATCTACAATGCCGGCGGCGCAGGCGAGTTGGTGCGCTTTGTCTTTGGCGCATTCAATCCGACCAATCCCGCGCGCTGCACGGGCTCGTTTAATCCAACCAATCCTGATTCGGGTGGCTGCGTCAACGAGTTTGGCGTGCCCGTAACGCTATTCAATCTCAACAGCTTCTCTTCGACGACGCCGGTTGACGCCGCACTCGCGGCTTTGAACAACCTGCGACCCGACCCGACGCGCGGAGAAGTGGAACAGTTGATTTCCGTTGGCAACAGTTTCTATCACGGGTTGACGCTCGAACTCCGGCGCAGATTTCGTTCCAACAAGAATGGCTTTGCTTTTTCATTTCGCGGCGCCTACACGCTTTCGAAACTGCGGGACGATGGCATCGTTAACACTTCTAACGCGGTCCAGTCTGGGAATTTCCACGCCGAGCGTTCGCGGAGTCTGCTTGATCGCCGGCATCGATTTGTTTTTTCCGGGACCTTCGATACGCCGCGGTATCTGGGTAAGCTGCGTATCTCGCCCATCTGGCGCATCGCCTCGGGCGCGCCGTTCAATATCGGCCTGGGCGCCGATCGCAATCTCGACGACGTGAGCAACGATCGTCCGATTTTCACCGGCGATCCCAACCTGCTCCGCTGGCGCGCGCGCGGCGAACCGCTCGACCCCTCGATCATTAGCTCCTTCTCGTTACCTACAATTGGCCAGGTGGGAAATCTGCCGCGCAATGCCGGACAAGGGCCAGGACAATTTTTTCTCGACCTCAACATCACCCGCGAATTCAAGGTGAGCGAAAAGATGCGACTGCGGCCGGTGGTCGAGTTTGATAATGTGCTCAATAAGACGGTCTACAGTTTTGGCAGCGAGTTCATAAACTTCACTTCGCTTTCGCCGACGGCGACACCAGCACAGCGCCAGGCATTCCTCGACTCGTTTCTCGTCGCCACGCGCACATTGCGCCCGCGCCAGGTTCGGCTCGGCATCCGCTTCGACTTCTGAGGCAAGTCGCCGGGCCACCGCCCCGATCTTCCTGTGCTAAACTTCGCTCGCAGATGCCCGATCTTCCATCACAATCCGAGCCCGTTAGCGAAGTCGATACCGCGCTGCTCGACGCCGAACTCTTCATCAAATACCAGGCGCCGGAGCGGGCCATCAAACGCCTGAGCGCGGCCATCGAAAGTAACCCTCGTTCCCTTCCGTTGCGCGAGCGTCTGCGCGAAATTTGTATCTCCCAAAAGCAGAAGGAGGAAGCCGCGCGCCAGTGCCTCGCCCTGGCCCGCCTCTACATCGAACGCGACGATTTCGACGATGCTTACGACCGGCTGCTCGAAGCCAAGCAATTCGACCCGCGTATCAACATCGCCGGCGGATTGGAAGCGATCAGGCGCGCGCGCAGGCCTGACTTGCGACCAGCGACTTCATCGGCTGCCGAGCGCCAGTTGAATTCTGCCACCCTCGCCGGCGACCTGGCAGCCATCAATATTTTCGACGCAATGCAGATCATCGAGAATGCAAAGCTGACGGGCACACTCCAGCTCTCAAACAGCTCGCAGAGTGCGCGCGTGCTTTTCAACGAGGGCAGAATTGTTGACGCGGAATCCGCCGGCCTGACGGGTGAACTGGCTTTCCGCCAGACTGTGGAGATCGCGACCGGCAGTTTTGAGTTCGAACTATCGTCCGCTGAGTTTCCGGTGAGCATTCAGGCGCTGAGCAACACCAACCTGATTCTGGATACGCTCAGACAGCTTGACGAAGAGAAACAGTAGCCAGGTTGGCTGCAACTGAAAGGGCATCCGGATGGAGAACGTTTTCTACATAGCTCTGGGCTTGCTCCTGGTTGTCGGAGTCCTGGTATTTCTTTACATTCTCCTTTTCAAATCGAGGGAGTCGAACTATCCGATGGCGGGTCGCGGGCTTGGCATTGCACTGCTGGCGGGCGTGCTTAAGGTCATCTTCTACCTCATGGCGGAGAAAGTGTCACCGATTTTTGATTCCACCTGGGTCAATGGCGGTTTGGTGGTGATGCTCGTGGTTGGACTTCTGATGATGATGTCGGGTTTTGCGTCCGGTGATTAGACGACGATTCGAAAAAACTGGAAGCTACCCGATCGGTAGTTTTGAGTTCGAACTATCGTCCGCTGTGTTTGCGGCGCGTATTCAGGTGTTGAGCAACACCAACTTGATCCTTCCTGTTTCCGCCGGCGCCCTCAATTGTTCTTCGCTGTATCCGCCTTCTCCCACATCTTAATATACTCCTCCGCGCCCAGGAACAGTGGAGTTAGATGCCCGCTGGTTAGACCCGTATTCTTCAAATCCTGAATCATGTCCGGAAACATCCCGTAGTGAGCCAGGCCGTCCAGGTTAAAGTCGAAATCGCGGCCGCCGGGATAGGCAAAACTCCGGCGCAGCGGTTCGTTAGGGCCGTTCTCAAATTGCATCCATAGATCGTAGATCGGCTTGACCACGCGATAGAGTTCCATCGTCCGGTCGTCTTTCAGGTTTTGAGGCAGTGCCGCTTCACCATGCACCGCCATGAAAGTTGCTTTGCGCTCCGGCAGGCAATCGTTGCCAACCTTGATGGGGTATTCGGGGCAATCCAGGTACTCGATATAGTTGCCGACGGGCCGCGTCAAAAAGCCTTTCGCAAGGTTTTTGATCTTGTCGTGCTGAAGTGCAGTCCGTTCATATACCCCATTTGGCTGCCAGGCATTGTCCGGGTTCGTGCCGCTCTTGGCGATGGCCAGTGCCTCCCAGATCTCGCGTTCCTCGCGTGTCAGAAACGAGGGCTTGGCAAAGCGGTGATAGTGCGAAAAGTTGATCGACGTGTCGTATCTCACACCGTTCGATTGTCGAAATGCCTGGCCTCGCCTCCAGTTATTCTCCGACCGCTCGCCGAACGGAACTTGATTACGTAATTCATCGCCCTCCAGCACTGCCGCGACGTCCACGCCAAAACGTGGAGCGATCTGAGGAGCAAAACCGTTGAAATCTGAGCCAAAGGCAATGCCCTTTTTGGAGCCGGTCTTTTGCAGAGCGTACCAATATGCTTGTGCGAAGGATGGCGCGCCGCCCGCCGCATTGTTCCGAACCGGATTGCCCGGAGTCGATTCGATGTCGTTTTGCTGCGTCATTACTCCGAACATGCCCCCGGCATCGTTGATCTCGCTCGCGCGGCGGTCGTGAATAGTAAACTCCGTCCGCTGTCGGGCCGCATCTGATGTCGGGTGACCAAGGGTCGCACGCAACTCCCTGAAATTTGCATGGCCCGCGACCATCGGATAGCGGTGGCGACTGAGGATCTGCATAGCTTCATCCTGGCTCAGGTCGCTCATATGATCTACGTCGATAAGCATTCCCTTTCGCACCAACGCAGTGATGTACGCTCCCCCTTTGCTGGTAAGCCCTTGAGCATTTTTTTGTCCAATCTTGAACTGGTCATATCCGTATTCCGCCGGAACGTCATTGATATAGAAGAACGGAATAGTGCCAAAGCCCGCGATGGGTATCAACCTCATACCCTGCCGCATAAATGAACTTCCAAGAGTAAATCGAGTGAACGACTTATCTGCGAGCGTGGCATGTGTATAGCCGTTCGTTACTTGGAAAGCCACTATCGGAGCGTTCTGCGAATCACGATTAACAAGATCGTTGTATGAATTGAGCGCCGAATTAAAGACAGCCGCGCCGCCAAGTTTATTGTCGATATTGTGAATCGGAAACACATGACGGACTCCGAGTTCCTGGAGCCAATTCACTTCTTCTTGTACCGAGTTGAAACCATAATTGCCGGTCTCGGCCTGCTCAAGGCCAATAACTATGGCCATCTTGCCGCTCAGGACAATACGGCGAGCGTCTTGCGGCGTCAGCGCGATCTCAAGCCAATCGTCGTTCACACGCACCAGTTCCTTTAATTCCCGGATACTGTTTGAGATCATTTCGCGTTGGTTTCCCATAACACCGTCCGAAGTTGTGATGAATTCCCAACTCTTGGCCGTCCCTACCGGGACGACCATCAGTCGTTGCCCTCCGTCAAAGCTCCGGCGAACCCACGAGATATGCATTAGCTGATGAAAGAAGCTGTTCCATCGAGGGAAATCGACATAGTTCCCGGTGTTTGTGTCAGGCGTGCTGTTGCTGTAATGCTTGGCAAAAACATCCCGAGTGAACTGATAGCCGCATCCCTGGAACAGAGGGTTCAACACAGCCGTGTATAGGAAATTCCCAATTGCAACATCCAATGCTCCGGCGAGGGCGCTAGTCCCTGAAATGGGAAGAGCCAATATTGCTGACGGGGCCGCAAAAGTGGCGCAGATAGCATTGCCGGGATCACCGAGACGCTCTCCAAACCTGCGAAAGGCGGCTGTTTCAGTCTGGGCGATTAAGAGTGCCGGCGTTATTGTGGGCAGACCATGGTTAAAGCCGTCGCACGGTGGAACATCTCTGCGAACGTCGCTGGTGCGCCAGTTTCCGCCCGGGCGTCCATGCATCAGCCCGCGCAGACCGACATGGTTGACCCAGTGCGCATGTAGATCGCCGTATCCCCAAACGGGTTTGTCGGCGTCCACGAAGTAACGCACCCTCGTCGAAGGGTCGGTCAGCGGTATCGTGGCCGAGGGTTCATCAACAAAGCGAAAATCGTCCACGTTAATATGTCCCCACCTTCCGGTGGCCTGGTCCACGATCCGGATGCGCGCGGTTTTGTTCAGAAGCCCAGAGAGGTTGAGGTTTACCCGGTGCAGCTCTTCGCTATTGCGGAAGTTTGATCGGGTCAATTCGGTCCGATAAGATTTATCTGCCAGCTTCTCCTGAACCTCAACTCGCAACTTGCTGGCGTCGCTGCCTCCGCCGATCAAGAACTCAACGAAGCGTTTTGTAACGATAAAATCCTCCGAGCTCAACGTCCCGGTCGGTGCGTCGCCTTGAATGCCGGCAAATGGCTCGCCCTCTGTTTCCCGTTGTTCGTAGGTGCCGACCCAGTAGTTGCCCTTGATGCCGATAGGGAAAGGGACTTGTTTCCAGTAATCGCCGCCGATGCCGCCGTTGGCGTATTCCATGTTGGCTAGTACGCGTTGGCTGACTACGTTATTGCCGAAAGTTGGTTGGTTGACGAAAGCATCGCCCTCGCCTTCGTGATACCAACCGGCCCGTCCTTTTTCAAAGCCCCAGTTGTCAAAATCAACATCCTTCACCGGGCCGGCCAGCACTCTTTGCAGCGCGCCGGGATTAACGTTTAGAGGATTGGGGGTTTGCACCTGCAGAGGTTGGTTTTCCGCGATGATCGTCGTCGCGTTTGTCGCTTCGCCTTCCGGAACGATGACAATATTGAAAGCGGCTCCCACCGGGATACTGTTGCCGTTAAGATTCCGGATAACCCAGCGGCCGGATTGGTTCTCGGCCGCCACGGAACTGTTGTTGTACGACCCCCCGGTACCGCCGGGATTCCAGTTTTGAGTTACGTAAACGGTAGCTTTGGGATTGCTTTCCAACTGTGGATGCTGCAACGAGGTCTGTGCCGCGCTCGTGTTCCCCGAGGTTGCCCTGTGGGTGTAGTAGGTTTTTCCCTCACCATTGTAAAAGACGATCCGGTAAGTGACGCCCTCAGGCATCTGTGTCCGGTTCTGATTGAAGATCAGCCATCGGCTGCCGTTGTACCAGACGCCGAGGGCGTTGTAGTTTCGGGTGAGTGCAGAGCCGACCGGATAGACCATGACGATCGCATTGGGGTTGCCATTCAACCCTGCATGGTCCAGTGAGCTGGAGTTGGCGGAAATGCTGCCGGCTGAAGTCGTGTGCTCGAATGCAGTCGACTCTTGCTGATTCGCGTACGTAGGATTCTGTTGCGTGGATCTTTCTGACGATCCAGAAGACTTCGAAACCGTGATCTGACCGACAACAACCAAGAGTACGCACACTCCAAACAAGATGACCCTTGCAAGCTGTTTCATATTCATGCCTCTGAACTTCAAGCTGAGTTTTTGGGTTTCATGTTCACTTCGCCCGTAGCGTTAGCGCTTCTTATCTCAAGGCAGGTTAGAAACGTCAAGGGCTACGTTATCTTACTCCGACCTGGTCTGCATCCATTATTGAGTTGCCGGCAGCTCGATTGTGAACACACTCCCCTTGCCTAATTCCGAGGTGACCGTGACTTCGCCACCGTGCGCGCGGGCCAGATGCTTCACGATTGCCAAACCTAGTCCTGTCCCACCCATCTCGCGCGAGCGGGCGCGATCCACGCGATAGAATCTTTCAAAGAGCCGTTCCAGGTGTTGCGCCGGAATCCCTTCGCCCGTGTCCTCAATGATGATCTTGTCGCGCGCAGGCGCTTCGCTTTGCAGGGCGAGCGGGTCGGAGCCATTGCTGACGCGCGGGCCACTGCCCGGGTCGCCTGATTCGAAGCTGATCGTCACTCGCCCATTTTCGCGATTAAACTTGATCGCGTTTTCCACCAGGTTAGTCAGCATCTGTTCGAGACGCCGCGCGTCGGCAAAGACAGTTGTCTCAGGAGCGATGGCGTTCACGGCAGATACACCTTGCGATTCAAACTTCGTTGCCAGCGACGCGATTACGTCGTTGACAATTGGACTGAGCTCCACTTGTTCCGCGCGCACCGCCACGTTACCCGCTTCAATAGCGCTCAACTCCAAAATGTCTCCGATGAGTTCATTCATCCGGCTGGCATTCTTGCGAATGATCTCCAGGAAACGGTGCGCGCTTTCAGCGTCGTCGATGGCGCCGGCTTCGAGCGTTTCTACAAACGCGAGGATGGCGGTGAGCGGCGTGCGTAGTTCGGGGGAAACGTTGGAAAGAAATTCCTGCCGCACGCTCTCGAGGTGTTCGATGCGGGTGATGTCGATGAACACTCCCAAAGCGCCTTCGGCCATCTGCGTTTTCTGCGCTCCTGTCGCGACGTTTGAGCCCTTGCTAACGCGCGGGCTTCCGCTTGAGCTCGCTAATGGCACCACGCGCAGGTCGAAAACCAATCGCTCGGGACCGTGGGTTTCAACTTTGACGCCGCTGCGTTCGGTTCCTTTGAGCGCATCCAGAAACGCACTGTAGATTGCCGGATTGCGCGTGAGTTCGGTCAGCCGCTGCGCATCGAGCTTGCC
>JANMVC010000050.1:0-2611 GCA_031392315.1 Pyrinomonadaceae bacterium
GTCGGCGCACTCCAAAGAGTTGCCGCAATCCAAATTAGACAAACGCCGAGAAGACTTCGTTTGAAAGCAATGCGCCCGCCCGCGTGAGCTTGAGCAAATCGCCATCACACTCAATCAAGCCGGCTTCACGAAAACGCGCCAAGTCGTCTTGATGATCCGCACGAATGTCCCTGCCGAAAAGCTCTTGATAGTCACTAAAGCTAAAACCCTGCATCATGCGCAGGCCGAGAAACACAGCCTCCGCCTGACGATCGACTTCACTCAACTCTGTCACATCGACTACCGGCGAACTCGGCTGTTCAACCATTTCCAGATAGCGAACTATGTCGCGCTCGTTGGCCCAGCGGCGGTGAAGCCCGTCGTAGGAATGCGCGGAACATCCAAAACCAAAATAGGGCGCGCCGGTCCAGTATTTCGTGTTATGCCGCGATTCAAGACCGGGCAAACTCAGATTTGAAATCTCGTAATGAACGTATCCCGCCTGTTCGGCCCGGTCCAGCATCACTTCATACATCTCAGCCGCCAACTCTTCATCGGGCTTGGGCTGGACGCCGCGCCGGATGTGATCGGCCAGCGGCGTGCCCTGATGCACTTCCAGCAAATAAAACGACAAGTGCTCTGGCTGCAAAGCAAATGCCTCTTCGAGGTTTCGCTTCCAGCCATCGAGCGACTGACCCGGCAACCCGGCAATTAGATCAAAGCTGACATTATCGAAGCCCGCAGCGCGAAGTTGATTAAAAGTCCGGCGAGTGTCGGCCGATGTGTGCGAACGACCGAGCCGTGCAAGTTCGGCATCGTCAAAAGTCTGGGCGCCGAAGCTGGCGCGATTCACGCCCAACGCGCGAAAGGCTGAAAGCGTTTCCGGAGTGACCGTGCCCGGATTCATCTCCATCGTGATCTCCACTTCACTGGAAATCTGAAAACGTCTGCGCACGGCGCTCAGCAAAGTTTCCAACTGCGGCGGTGAAAGCAAGGATGGAGTGCCACCGCCAAAGTAGATTGTGTCGGCCTTGACTTCGCCCGCGTTTGGCTCCCATTCGCGCTCGCCTAACACTCCCGTCTCGCAGCAAATCTCGCGCGCAACCGCCGAAACGTAACGCTCCGCCAGCGGAGCGCTGTACATACCCGTAGCGAAGTCGCAATAGGAACAACGCGAACGGCAAAACGGTATGTGAATGTAAATTCCGGCTGGCTTCAAGATGGTCGAATTGTACCACGCACGCTGGATGCATCCTCGCAAGGTCAGGAACGCGCCCCTTCGTGTGATTTCGTGGATCGCTTTTCGTGGATGTGTCTACTTCCCAATCCGCTTCAAACTACCATCACCACTGATCGACTTGCTCAAACTCCGGCTCACGCGTTCAGCTTCCGTAAACACCCGCAGAAGATTCTCGCCCAGCACCTTGCGAATGTCCTTCTCGCTGTAGCCGCGTTTCAACAGCTCATACGTAATGTTCGGCAGCATCGAAACATCCTGCGCGCCCTCCGGCATATCAACCGCGCCATCGAAGTCTGGACCAAGGCCGACGTGATCGATGCCGGCGACCTTCACAATATGATCGATGTGATCAATCAGCTTCGACATTGGCAGCGGCGGCAGCGGAACCGAAGCGTCAAGCTTATCGCCTTCCTCCGCCAGTCGCTCCGGATCGTTTTTATACTTCTCGTCGAGCGCGTCTTGTTGCGCTTTAAGGCGGCGATTGCGTGCGTCGTTTTGCGGCGTAACGGTCGCGGCATCTATGAACACGCTGTAAAAGTTTACCTGCACCACTCCGTTACTTTTAGCGATGCGTCGCAGCAGATCGTCAGGAATATTTCGCGGGACGTTACTAAGCGCACGGGCCGATGAATGCGAGGCAATGATCGGCGACTTGGAAACGTCGAGCACGTCGCTCATCGTTTCGTCGGAAACGTGGCTGACGTCCACCAGCATCCCCAGGCGGTTCATCTCCCACACCACCTCTTCGCCAAATTTCGAGAGGCCATGATGCTTGTTCTCGCCACGTCCGGCGTCAGCCCAGTCGTTGGTGTTGTTCCACGTCAGCGTCATATATCGAACGCCGAGCCGGTGAAACTGCCGCAAGGTCGCCAGCGAGTTCTCAATCGCGTGACCGCCCTCGATGCCCATCAGCGCCGCAACCTTCTTTTGTTTCTTGGCGCGACGAATGTCTGCGGCGGAAGTGGCCAACACCAAATCGCTCGGATGACGCTCAACCGCACGGTAAACCGCATCGATCATGTCGAGCGTGCGGCGCGTCGATCCACCATGCGCGACGTACCACGGCCGAATGTAGAGCGAAAAGAATAGACCGGTGACGCCACCCTGCTTTAGTCGCTCAATGTTGGTGCGGTAGGGCACGGGCGGGGTGCCGCTGAGATCGTAGTCGTCGTTGGTCATCGGCGTGGTCACGTCGTTGTGCGTGTCGATGACGATTGCGTTGCGATGTATCTTGAGCGCCTTCTGCCAAAGCTTCTCATCGCGCGGCGAGGGAGCAGCGGCTGGCTGGGCCGCGACGTCAAGGGTGAACAGACAGAGCAGACCAATGGTTGCGACATAGACGGCTCGTGGCAGATGCATAGCGATTACCTTCCGGACGGAAATGTTTGCGGG